>NZ_LHSJ01000003.1:0-55963 GCF_001270295.1 Achromobacter sp. DMS1
CCCCCTGCACCGCAGAACCCCGCGCCTTGCCTTGCCCTGCCGCACCGCCCCGCTTCAATTTCCGGGCCCAGCGGCAAGGGAGCGAGACTATAGCATAGATTTCGGACTTGTCATGCCGGTTTCATGAAAAGCCATTAAATGCCGGCAAACAGATACAGAGATCATGGTGGGATCGCACCCTGTTTTTTTGCCGCGGCCCTTCCCTCGGGGGCCAGGTATCTATATATATACGTAGCGGCCGGGCGTTGCCCGGCCCTTGCGTTTACCATTCGCCTTCCCTGCCAGGAGATGATGCCCCCATGCCCCCCGCCGTGATCGCCCAGAGCGAAGACATCCTGATCAACGTGACCCCGTTCGAGACGCGCGTCGCCCTGGTGGAGCAGGGAGCGGTGCAGGAGCTGCATGTGGAACGCAGTATCCAGCGCGGCCACGTGGGCAATATTTACCTGGGGCGGGTCGTGCGCGTGCTGCCCGGCATGCAGAGCGCATTCATCGATATCGGGCTGGAACGGGCGGCGTTCATCCACATTGCCGACTTGCGCGAGAACCGCGGCGAGCGCAGCCAGGGCCTGCCGCCCACGCCCATCGAAAAGCTGTTGTTCGAGGGCCAGACCCTGATGGTGCAGGTGGTGAAGGATCCGCTGGGCACCAAGGGCGCCCGGCTGTCGACGCAGATCAGCATGGCGGGACGCATGCTGGTGTATCTGCCGCACGATCCGCACATCGGCATTTCGCAGAAGATCGATTCGGAGGCCGAGCGCATCCAGTTGCGCGAGCGCCTGCAGGCGCTGGTGCCGCCCGAGGAAAAAGGCGGCTTCATCGTGCGGACCCAGGCCGAGGGCGCGACGGACGAGGAACTGACGGCCGACCTGGAGTATCTGCGCAAACTGTGGGCCAGCGTGCAGGCGGCCGCCCGCACCCAGCCCGCGCCGGCGCTGCTGCACCGCGACCTGACGCTGGCGCAGCGCGTGCTGCGCGACATGGTCGGCCCCAACACGAACTCCATTCTGGTGGACTCGCGCACCACCACCACCGCCTTGCGCGAATGGGCGCGCCTGTACACGCCTTCGGTCGTGGACCGCATCGAGCACTACAGCGGCGAGCGGCCGCTGTTCGATACCGCCAACGTGGACGAGGAGATCGCGCGCGCGCTGTCGCGGCGCGTGGACCTCAAGTCCGGCGGATATCTCATCATCGACCAGACCGAGGCGCTGACCACCGTGGACGTGAACACGGGCGGCTTCGTGGGCGGCCGGAATTTCGACGACACGATCTTCAAGACCAATCTGGAAGCCGCGCAGGCCATTGCGCGGCAACTGCGGCTGCGCAACCTGGGCGGCATCGTCATTCTCGATTTCATCGACATGGAAGATCCCGAACACCGGGAAACCGTGCTGGGAGAGCTGAAGAAGGCGCTCGCGCGCGACCGCACGCGCATGACGGTCAACGGGTTCACGCAACTCGGCCTGGTGGAAATGACGCGCAAGCGCACGCGCGATTCGCTCGCGCACCAGCTCTGCGAGCCCTGCCCCATGTGCGAAGCGCGCGGCACGGTGCGCACGCCGCGCACCGTCTGCTATGAAATCCTGCGGGAGATCCTGCGCGAGGCGCGCCAGTTCAACCCCAAGGAATTCCGCATCCTGGCGTCGCAGCAGGTGGTGGACCTGTTCCTGGAAGAAGAAAGCCAGCATCTGGCCATGCTGGGCGATTTCGTCGGCAAGCGGATATCGCTCGAAGTCGAGGGCGGCTATACGCAGGAACAGTACGACATAATCTTGATCTAGTATTCTGGACTTCTCACCACTTATCAGCTCCCCCTGGAAAGCCGCATAAACACTTGCGGCTTTCTTTCTGGACCTCTCACGCGTTATCCTCCCATCTCGCAAAAAAAGGGTAGCTAAGTGGGTAGCTATGCACGTAAGCTACCCAAATCGAGGGAGTCATGGCGACAAAGCGAGTACTGCAAGGCCTGCTAACAGACGTCCAGATCAAGGCCTGGATCCGCGCCGGCGCGCCGCTCGCCAAATCAGACGGCGGCGGCCTGACCTTCACCTTGTCGAAAGCCGGAACGGCTACATGGGTGCTGCGATATCGGATGCCCGGCCGCCGTTGCGAGGTCACCATCGGCAACTACCCGGATATCACCCTGGCCGAAGCGCGAAAGGAGGCTGGCCAGCTGCGCGCCATGATTGACGCCGGCAAAGACCCAGCAGCGGAGAAGCGCAAGGCCAAGCAGAAGGCCAAGGCCGCCAAGCCCATAAAGTGGCTGATAGAGGACTACGAAAAGAAGGTCCTTCGGCACCTATCGCGCTCGACGAACCGTACCTACAAGCGCCAACTGGAACGGATCGACAAAGAATGGGGGTCGCGGTCAGCAGAGGAGATCAACCACGCCGACGTCATTGAGCTGATCAGCAAAACGAAGGGAACGTTCAAGACCCATGAGTCGGGATGGCGCGAGACGGAAACCCTGTACATCGTCATCAGGGAGGTGTTCAAGCATGCCGCCGGCCAGCACATCATACAGGTCAACCCAGGGCTGGGTATCAGCCTGGAGGCGGTAATCGGGAAGCGACCGAAGGCCAAAGTGCGCCTGATGCTCACCGATGATGAGCTGGCCGAACTCATGCATGCCAAGATGAACCGGCAGAACCAGCTGAGCGTGTGGATCATCGCGGCAACCTGCGTGCGCGTGTCAGAGTTCAGCACCGCTCTACGACATAACATCAGGACCGACGAACTAACGATAAAGCGGCTGGGCGCCGGGCTGTGGCATATCCCTGAGTCGAAGACCGGGCCGGCCATAGACATCCCCCTGGCCCCCCCGGTGGTCGAATGGTTCCGAGAACTGGATAGCCTCGCCCTTGGTTCCCGGTACATTGTGCCGCGCGCTCGGTGGCCAGGCTCAAGACGCACGGCGGAGACGCGCCCATTGGAAAGGACGGCGTGTGGGGAGCCATCAACTACTGGATCCAGAACCACCAGCCCAACATCCGGCGATTCACCCCGCACGATCTGCGCTCCACGGCGAAATCGCATATGCGGGCGCTTGGTGTAAGCCGAGACATTTCTGAAATGTGCCTGAACCATAAGCTCACGGGCGTCGAGGGGATCTACGATCAGTACAGCTACTGGAAGGAGCGATGCGACGCACTCACGCGCTGGGCAGACCATTTGGTGAAGTGTCAGGGCTCCGACGGCGGTGCAGTGGTGCAAGCCAGGAACGCTCAAGCACGGTTGCGTTCTCTGGCGTAGCCCGCCGAGTTTGGTCCCGTTGATTTGTCCACACAGTCGCGTAGTCACGAGTGACACCCTTGGCATGCCCGTAACCGTCTGAATCAAAACTTCGGCGGCGCGCTCTTCGCGCCCCGTGGATAACACAGCAGCAACGCTGCACACCCCTTCCCAACGCCGGCCGCTCCCCTGGCGGCATTCCTGCCCCCCCGCGGGCAACCCAGGATTTTCCCATGAGGCATCCACACGTGGCGGGCGCGCGCGCGCCCCGCAGCTTTGACGCGCCCTATGAATTCCCCTCCACCGCCCGCGCCGCCCGGCACGCCGCCCGGCTCTGGTTCCAGACGGAAACCGAGCTGACGGCCGCTCAGTTCCGGGACGAGCGTTTCCGGGAGCACTGCGCCGGTCGCAAAGACAGCCAGGTGGAGTACCGGATCCGCCGGGCGGCGTTTCACCGGGCATTCGCCGAGGCCATCGGACATATCGTCGTGGAGGAGGGCCGATTCCATGCGGCAACTGCTTGAATGCCCGGTAACTTTTCGCCTGTCTGCCGATGCTCATCGCCGGTACGAGGCAGCCGCCAAACACTCAGGCATGAGCCTGTCGCAGTATCTACGAGCTCGGCTGGAAACTGAAGACACGGTCGCGGACCAGGTGGCGCAGCTCCGGCTGACCCTGCTGGATGCAGGGCCAGACGCGGCCCAGCCTGAACGCGCCGGCACGGCACCGATTCTCACGGAGCTTCTGCTGCTGGCACGCCGCGCAGCCGCGCCGGGCGATCTGCGAGCTGTCCACGCCGAACTCGAACGCCAGGGCGTCCGCCCTTGGACCCCTGACCGGCACCAGGAGCTGCCGGAATAACCGCCTGGCCAGTCCGGCCGACATATCCCTGGAGTAATCATGCAAGCCAAAATTCTGGCCACCGCCTTCACGGTGGCCTGCCTTCTCTCGGCCTGCGGTTTTGTGCCGCCGGCCCCTCCGATGCCCGACGACAGCAATCGGGTGGCCATTAATCACGGCGATCCGCGCAAGACGCAGGACGCGGACAAGTTCGCCTCGGCCCCCGCACCTGCCGAGCCGGTCAAGATTGCGCTCGACCAGACCGCCCAGGCGAGTCCATCGGCCACCTCGCCTGTGCCGGCGGCTTCCACACCCGTCTCCGGCAAGCCGCAGCCCCCTGCGATCCCTGTGCCGCCGGCACCGCCCAAACCGCATACGCCGGCCGCCGCTCCTGCGACCTCCGACAAAGCACTCGCCACCGCGCCGACCGACGCCGTCCAACCGATGGCTGAAACGAACGCGCCCATCGTGGCCAGCTCTGCTCTCGTTCCGACGACAGACGCCCTAGCGAGCCTTCCGACGAGTGCCGACAGCACGCCGGTGCCGCCTTCGGCACCGGAGCCCGCACCGCAACCGATCGTCGTCAAGGAGGTCTGGCACCTCAGTCCCGATGACGGCACGGTTCGCCAGGCTCTGACGCGCTGGGCGGCCAAGGCGGGTTGGACCTTCGGTCCCGATCAGTGGGAACTCAACTTCGACCTTCCCATCCAGGCACCGGCAGAGTTCGAAGCCGAATCGTTCCAGGAAGCCACCCAGGCGCTTTCGCAGGCCATTGCCATGACCGAATCGCCCGTGCGGCCATGTTTCTATGCCAATCGCGTGCTGCGTGTAATCCCGTTCACCCGCAGCTGCAACCGCGCCCCAGCCGCAACGCTGCAACCCTGAGCGCGGCCCCCCAAAACAGGAATCCCCAATGACCGCTTATCGCAAAGTGGCGGCCTCGCTCGCGCTCCTCGTGCTAGCCGGCTGCTCCGCCCTCCAGGCCACCGATCGCATCGCCGAGCGCGCGGATTCCGCCCGCTCCAGCAGCCACGAGAAACTCGATGCGTTCAGGGAGCAGGTGCGTGACCCGGAGCGCGCCAAAGGCCAGACCGTCGACCTTCCCTGGGTTGCAGGCCGGCCCCAACCGCTGGCCCGGGAAGTCTCCTTGCCGCCCGCACTGCGTGCCAACGTCAACACCACCCTGCTGTTCGAAGGCGGCGCCACCGACCTGAGCACCCTGGCTGAACGGATCCAGCTCGCCACCGGCATCCCGACCCAAGTCGCGCCTGATGCGTTGCTGCCGCGGGAGTACTTCCTGCCGCGCCTTGGCTCCGACCAGATGGCGATCACTGCCCGCGAGCTCGCCCCGGCCACCGCCGACACGCTCGTTCCTGCCCTGGTCCCCGAGACCGGCGTGGACCGCATCGCCGGCCCCGCTCTGCCCCCGGGGGTGGCACGCACGAAGATGGAGCCCTTGCCGGCAGGCAAGGCCCCGCTCTCCACAATCCTGGACTCCGTCGCGCTGCGCCTGGGCGTCTACTGGCGCTATGACGACAAGGTCGGTGCGATCCGGTTTTACCGAACCGAAACGCGCACGTTTTACGTCAAGGCCCTGGAGCTGACCGGGGAGACCAGCCTTGAATTGGGCCTGTCCGGCAAGAGCGGCTCGCAAGGCAATGATGGACAGTTCGCCTCGCAGAACCGGTCGAAATACTCGACCGCAGGGCAAACACCGCCGGCCGAAGCGGTGTTGACGAAGGTGAGCCAGTACCTGACGCGGGCCGGGGTGGTCAAAGCGGCCGCCGGCGCGGCCAACAGCATCGTCGTCACCGACACGAAGGACGCACTCGATGCCGTGGCCCAATTCCTGGAAGCCGAGAACCGAATCATGTCGCGCAGCGTGCGGATGCTGTTCGAGGAAATCACGGTCCAACTCGACCAGACCAGCCAGGCAGCCCTGGACTGGCACCTGATTTACAACAGCCTGGGCCGAGGAAACGCTGCGGCGGGCGACGCGCCTGGTGCCCTGCTGGACGGCACCAAAGCGGCCGGCTCCCTCGGAGGCACTGTGGGAAGTGGACCGTTTGCCGGATCCAAGCTGCTCATGAGTGCGCTGAATGAGATGGGCACGGTCGTGCGGCACACGAGCATTCCGATTCTGGCCTCCAATCTCCGACCCGCCACTGTGGCGGTGCGGCAGAACATTCCATACGTGAAGGATCTGCAGCAGACACAGAGCTACTCGGACGCGTCGGGCCCGACCGTAAGCGTTACCCAGGACGAGAAGACAGTTGGCACCTTCCTCACGGTGGTGCCGAACGCCCAGGATGATGGTCGCGTGCAGCTCACCGTCTCGTACGACGACACACGGATGATCGGCGCACTGCAGAAGCTGGAATTCGGCTCGCCGGATTACCCCTCCTTCGTGCAGCAGGCCAACATCGGCGGTCAGGGCGCGATCCAGCAGGTTGAGCTTCGCCCTGGACAGCCGGCCCTCATCGGTGGGTTCGAGCAGTCCGCCGGCACCAGCACGCGCCGCCGATTGGACGACAAAGCGCCGATCGCCCTCGGCGGATCGGACGCCGCGCAGGATAAGAAGCAGATCACGCTGCTTCTGATGACTGCCATTCCCGAAGAAGGATATTGATCGTGGCAAGGCAACAGCGCTATCAAACCATCCCCATCGCCGGCACGCACAATGCGCTCGTGGTCGGCATGAGCTGGCAGGCGGTGCTGGGCCAGGATCTCACCGCCGCGGCCATGAAGGCCGCGCACCAGGCCGGCGCCACCCATTTCACGCAGGCGGGCCCGCGCAGCCTCGTGGTCGGTCTGCTGATCGCCCAGGGCCGCGACCGTCGGGCCAAGGCAAAAACCCGCCTGTACTCGGCGGCCGCCGCCTTCGCCCAACTGTACAGGCACGGCACGCACATCGCGTTCGCCGAACTGCCGCAGGGCGGCTTCTGGATCACCGTCGCCGTCGATGGCACGGTACAGACAGGCGGCGACCGGATACTGCCGGATGCCGATGCGGCAAATCAGGCGCTGGAAGGTCTACTGCAGCGTTACCGGGACGCCGTCCTGCACGGCACGGACCGACCGGGTGCTGCACCCTTCCAGTTCAATCAGCTGGCAAGCCAAGCCAACACACAATCGTCGTTGCGCAGAGCGGCATTCCGGCTGTCCATGATTTCGCCCATGTGGTGGGTCGTGTTCGGATTGATCCTCGCGTATGTCGCGTGGGACACCGTCCAGACCTGGTGGCAAGAGAAACAGGCCCAAGAACGTCAGCGGCTTGAAGCGATGCGTACCGCAGTCGATGCGCATGCGCTTTGGAAGCAGGCGCTGGACAGCTGGGCGCGAAGCACCAAAGCGGATGGAGAGGCCGGCCTGAACCGCCTGTTGAACGCGGTGGCGGATGTCCCCGTGAACCCGGGGCGGTGGCAATTGGCCGAAGCGTCCTGCCAGCCTGCTGCGGGCTCGTGCTCCGCCGAGTACGTGCGAGGCCTGCTGGCAGATAACAACTCGCTCAGGGCCGCGCTGCCTGTCTCCTGGAAGGTGTCCTTCCCCACACTGGGCACGGCCAAGGCCAGCTGGCCCATGGATGAGACAAGAACCACCAAGCCCTTGGCGCTGGCCGCAGTGCCCGTCGCCGGTGATCTGGACCGCATCTGGATTCCCAGCTGGCAGGCCCTCAGTCCCGCGCTGCAGGATGTGAAGCTCGACCCCCCGAAGGCCGTGCCGATCCGGGTGCCCAACATCCAGTTACCCAATGGCCTGGAACAGCCCGTACCACTGCCTGCGGACATGACGGTCCCGGCCATGCGCAGCTTCACGATCAATGCACCGTTGCGCTCGTTCTATGGCCTCGCGCTGCCCGATAGCACCGCGCTGACACAGTTGCAGGTGCGTTACCAGCCGGACACGCAGCCCAAGCTCACCGCGAGCAGCTTTGCTGCCACGCTTGAAGGAGTTCTTTATGTTCAACCCCGTTAGTTCGGGATTCGTCCGCCTGTCAGCGGTCTTTGGGCTGCTGGCTGCCCCTGTTCTGCCGATGACCACCTCCGCTGAATCCATCAACCTGCAGGTCGTTCCGGCCCCGCCGCCGGCGCCGCCGGCGCACCTGGTCCGGGAGCTGCTGGAGGAAGACGCACGACGGGCTCTGGCCAATGAGCGGCTTGCCCAGGGCCATGCCGCCAGCACCAGAGCCAGCGTCTCCGCCACGAACCAACTGCAGGTAACGACAGCAGCTCCTGATTCCAATCCCGGCGACGCCAGTGAGCCTGTCGAGCCGCCGAAGCCGCGGCCACGGGCGGCGCGCCTCAAGGGCATCGTCGGCGTGGGCGGAAGTATCTCGGCCATCGTCGACGTCGATGGTCGCGACGTAATGTACCGAGCCGGCCAGCGCCTTCCGGCCATGGGCCACGATCCAGGCCTGCGCCTGGTGAAGATCGCAACCCCGTGCGCCATCTTCATTGACAACCGTCACGAAACCGAAAAGCAGACGCAGATTTCCGTGTGCTTGAACGAGGTTCACCCATGAGATCGCTGGTTGAATGGTTCCGCCAGCTGGCCCCGCGCCTGCTGGCCGAAGGCAGCCCTACCACCGCCGAAGCCGAAACGCCTTTGATTCACGACCCCGCAGACCTGGACGTTCGCCCGCCCGATGAGCCGCGCGGCGACCTGGGCACGATGAAGGACATCGCAGATCTGCATCCGCGTTTCCGGGCGCTCAAGGTCGACTGGTCCGGTCCCGACGCCGCGATCATTGCCTGCGTCGCCGAGCTGGAGGGTGACCAGTACGCCGTATTCGTTAAGCGCGGCCAACTGGATTCCGATATCTTCCGGGCCGTGCTGGAACGTGCCAAACATGCCGACCGGCACGGCCGTGGTGTCGTCATCTACACGGTGGCACCCGTCGTGCTCCTCACCCTCGTGCGCGAGCGATTGGGAGCCAAAGACCTCGCTGCCAAGCTGGTGACCGAAGGCGGTCGGTCCGCAGTCCGCACTGGCCTTCACGACTTGATCGCCTGGCAAATTCGCAACGGCGCCAGCGACCTCCACTTGAACATCGACATGACGAGCACGCTGTCCAAGGTGAGCGCGACGATCGACGGTCAGTACGTCACGCCGGCCCATCTCGTGATGCCCACCGATCGGATGCTGGAAATGGCCCACGTAGGCTGGCAAGACGTCTCCGGCGGCAATGGTGCGGTGTTCAGCACCAAGGTCGAGCAGCAGGGACGATTCTACGAGGTGATCGATGACCGCAATTACCTGTTGCGCTGGGGATCGTTCGTCGCTGACACCGGACCGTCCATTACCATCCGCGCCCTTGACCTCGATGCCAAGGTCGAATCGGTCGATTTCGCCAGCCTCGGATTCCTGCCGTCGCAGGTCGAACAGCTCGAGCGGGCGATGCAGAGCCTGGGTGGCGCCATCGTCATAGGCGGCGTACCGGGCTCCGGCAAAACGACCACCATCGGTCAGCTGATCGTGCGACTGCCCCCCACTCGCAAGAAAATGTCCATCGAAGATCCGGCCGAACAGCGGTTCCCCGGCGCACTACAGGCCAGCCTGTCCCGCAGCCACACCGACGCAGACAAGGAAGCATTTCAGGCCAAGCTGATGGCGCTCAAGAGGGCCGCCGCAAGCGACGTGTTCCTCGGGGAAATCCGGGACACGCTGACTGGCCAGGCATTTCAGGACATCACCCAGGCCGGATCGAGTTGCTATACGACGCTGCACGTGGGCGGTGCGCTCAGCATCCCGCAGCGCTTGGCATCCGTGCAGATCGGCATACCTTGGGATGTACTCGGATCCCCCCGCTTCCTGAAGCTTCTGGCTCACCAAACGCTCCTGCCGGTGCTGTGCGAGTGCGCGTTGCCGGCAAACGCCCTTTTCTCGGGAGCGGCGGACCCCATCGGGGTGCAACGGTCGGGAGATTGGTGGAGACGATACATGGCTCGCATAGAGCGACTCTACCGGATCGGCCACGACAGCATTCGCATACGGAACCCTGAAGGCTGCGCGCATTGCCGGCAAAAGGCGATTCCAGAGCTGTATGGCTATGCCGGTCGGACGGTTGTGGCCGAGATCTTCGAGCCGGGCGTGGATCCCGAGGCCCTGCGCGCCATTTCGCACGGAGATGAACTGCGGCTGCTGCAGATTTTCCAGGCGCAACGCACCGCGGCCTACGACGATCCCAACATGCATGGCAAGACCGCAATGGAATGCGCCGTTTACAAGATGAGCCAGGGGGCCATCGATCCGCGCGACCTCGAGCAGCATTTTGTGGCCTTCGCCACCCTGGACATGGAAAAGGCGCCATGAGATCTCTCCTTGGGCGGCTGCGCGTAAAGCTGGCAGCCAATCAGTTCGCTAAGCATCGAGCGGACTGGTACGACTACCTCGCGGACATGATCGCGGACAGTGCCGGACAGCGGACCCTGCTGCGCATGTTCGAAGCTGACGCCCGCCGCTACGGTCCGCGAACGGCCCGCGGCTTCCTGTCTGCGCGCTGGGCGTTCAATCTGGCCGATGGCGGCGAGCTTGGACAGGCGACCCTGGGCACGCTGCCGCAGCGGGAAGTCGCTGAAATCGCGGCACTTCAGCACAGAGGGGATGCCATTCTCGTCGAAGGCCTGCGGGACATCGCCGCGCTGGTACGCCTGACAAGAACCCTCGCCGATATTCTCAAGTGGACGCTGCTGGCCGGTGTGGTTTCGCTGATCGTGTTCTGGCTCGTGGCCATGGTCGTGGTTCCCTATGTGTCGGCGCCAGAACTGCTGGCGGCCTTCCCGCCCGTGGATCAACGGTTCTACGGACCGTTTGCACGGTCGTTCTTCGCTTATGCGGAGTGGGTTCGAGAACACGGCATCATCTTGTGGCTCCTGTCGGCGGGACTTGTCATCGCTCTGCCTCTGTCCTTTCCGCACTGGGACGGCAGGATCCGACGATGGCTCGACACCTGGGGGGTATACCGCTTGTACCGTGATATCCAGGCTGTAGCTGTTGTCAGCTCGCTGGCAACGGCATTGAAGCGACGCGCTGGCGTTTCCGTGCCACTGCGCGAGGCAATCAACGCCCAGCGCGCCGGCGCTTCCCGTTGGCTCAACGCTCGACTGCAGGCAATGATCGCCAAACTCGATGATTCCACCGATGGCGCCTCGATTCTCGACGTGGGGCTGCTGGATCGCGAAAGTTATTGGTATCTCCAGGATCTGACCGATGCGCTGGGTCTGGACGTGGCGCTGCAGAAGACCCGAGCGCGGCTGGAGCGCTCCATGCTCCGCCGCATCGAGCACCGAGCGGTCGTCATCCGCTGGGTTCTGCTGCTCATATCCGTGGCCGCGCTGCTGGGCTTCCTCGCCTGGCACTATGCCGTCATCTTCGACTTGCGCAGCGCCATGTTGCTCGGCGCTTTCTAGGCCGGCGTGCCTGCGGGCCTTCCCGAAAACGCTACCCCCTCCACCGAACCCCGCTGAATCGGGGTTTTCGTATTTCTATCTCCCGCAATGGAGTGTCTTGCATGAATGCATCTTCCCAATCGCAACACCCGCGCCCGAAACTCGCCACGTCGAGCGTCTACCGGCTCAACTCGAACCTCGCGCGTCGCAACCCGGCAGCCTACCGCCAACTGGGCCAATTCAGCCTGGCCGAAGTGGTCATCGTCGTCGCGATTACGCTGCTGGCGCTCGTCTTCGGTGTTCCGGCTGTCAACGGCATCGTGACCGAAATGCGTGTACCCGCCGTCGCCGGCGAGCTGCAGCGGTTCATGGCGCGAACGAAAGTTCTTGGAGAATCCGATAACGTCACGCCCTACGCCAACATCACCACCGTCGACAACCTGATTCCGGCGCTGCAAGGCTCCTCTGTTTTCAAGGTGTCGACCACCACTGTGGCCCACCGTCTGGGTGGATCCGGCACCGGCAGCAACGGCACCATCACGCTAGCCCCGGCCGCTTTGGGCGGCGGCGCGATGGGTAGCGCCTTCTCGCTCACCCTCACCAACGTCAACGCAAAGGCGTGCCCGACGCTCGCCTCAACGTTGGCCGCGGTGTCCGAAACCATCTCCGTAAATGGAACGGCAGCCAAGACGCTGGGCAGCAACAACGAACCCGGCACCTTTGACCCGGCGACCGCGCAAGCTCTGTGCGAGAAGGGCGACTCCAACACGTTCGTCTTCGCCTCGCGGTAAGCCCGTGACCGAATGCGCTTCACCGCGTCCACGACGCGGTGAAGCGCCTACCAAAGGAACCAGATCGATGTCCCAATCTACTCGTGCTCACATGGCGCAATTCAAGCGCAGACGCCGTCAGTTGACACGAATCTTGCGCGTCTATCACAAGAGCTCCGTGTTCCGAGTTCTGTCGTCGCCTCGGGAAGATTTCGCCCGCCTCGTCGCGTTTGCCGTCGTGGTGGGAATGGTCGGCCTGTCGCACTTGGCGGTCGACAGCACGCCCAGCACCGCGTTTCTCATTGCTTTCTACGGCCTCGTCCTGCTCGCTGGCGTGGTGGCTCATCGGGTTGCTTTGCACTGGAGCAAGCGTCCCTGGACGTATGTATCGCTCCTGGACAACCTGCTGGCCCAATATGACCCCATCGACGTGACCGCCTACCAACACCTACAAGACGAAGCGCGAGAACTCGGCTCTGTTTCCCGGGCCAACGTGCCTGGTTGGCTCAAGATTGAGATCGCTCATCTCGATAAACAAGCTCCAGCTAAACAAGCTCCAGCCCACTTCTTGGACAGACAGCTATAGGACCGGCCCAGATCAGCTAAGTCCGACCCGCCAAACGAAGGAAATGCCTTGATTCCCGTCATCATCACAATCGTGGTCGCCATATTCGCGGCCATATTTGGAGCAGGCGAGATCAGCCGTGCCGTCGACGACAACGCTGCGGCCAGCACTGGACGCTACATGCTCCAAGTGCGTGGCGCGGTTGTCGACCTGCAGGTGAAGTATCAGTCCTGGCTCAGCAACGAGAACATTACTGGCGGCGACGGCGTCCCGGCGAATCTGTCCTGGGTGGGAGTCGCTGGCGGCCAAGTCGCGCGCGGTGGCGTCCCCGAATTGGTCGAGCTCGGCGTCCTGCCGGCTAACACACCACGCTATCCGGCGCTGGGCGACGCGGTGCGGTTCGCCCTTGTGCGGCAGGGCACGTGCCCCGGCGCCGACTGCCGAACGACAGCCTATGTCTATACATGTCACCCGATAAGCGCGCAGCGCAGTCAACGGCAACCCGGTGGCTGCACGGCTCCGGCAGGCTCACGCGCGCGTTATTCGCCGACGCTGTTGGCCAAGGTCATGATGTCCGCCGACGGATATGGTGGCCACGACGCGCGCGGCGGCACACAGGTGGTCGGCCCATTGGTCAATGTGCCGCGCACGTGGTTTGACTTCGGCACCGAAGTAGGACATGCGGTCGTCGCCGCAGGTCTGGATGCCACGCCGTTTGCCCAATTCGTCCGGCACGGGGAAACACGGCCCGTCACGCTGCACAACACGCTGACGGTGGACAGGACAATCCAGACAAACCAAGGGCTGCTCCTCAACACAGCGGTCACGCCTGGTGCGGCCTGCACACCCGAGGGGCTGTACGCCTCGACGGCCGACAAGATGCTGGCCGTCTGCGTGAATGGTGCCTGGTTCTCCGCCACAGGCCATGTGGTAACCGGCGTGTACCCCAACTTGCCGAACAACGCGACGGTGCCGTCTCTGGTCTGCCCGGCTGGCCTAACCCCCTGGCGCTATGTCTCCCTGCAGGGGCTTGGCGCCACCGTCACGGGATCTGACGTGAATGTTGCGGGCTCAGTGGGCGGCACGATTCAGGGTTCCGGCTATGTCAATGCTGCTGGCGCTGTCACGGTGAACGGCTCGTTCTCCGGCACCTTCCAGAATGCAGGGTCCAGCTACGTGCGGGTGGCCCAAACCGCGACGCTCTCGGGTGACCGCGTCATCATCACGCCAGCCGACGCGAACGCGCGTGCCGCTGTCATGCAAGGCTGCAAGAGCTAACGCCCACCTTTCAACAGGAGATAACCATGAAGTTCCGCACCATCGCGTGCTGGGGCGCGCGTGCGCTCGCCCTTGTCGGCCTGGCGCTCGCACCGCTGGCCCATGCCCAAACTCAGGCCGATGTGCAGCTGCAGACCGACCTGCAACACATGTCCGTACAGGTGAACCAGGGCGCCCCTCTGCCCCCGGGCGGCTGCATCGCCGGATATTCCTGGCACACCGTCTATGGCGGCTGCAGGCGCGCCGAAACCCAGAGCGAGACGACTCAATGCCCTGACGGATACGTGGGAACGCAGGTGCGCTATCGCACCGCTTACATTCTGCAAGCCAATCCCGCAGACGTCGCCCATGAGGACTGGGGGCCCTGGCAGCAAAACTGCCAAGCGCCGCGCGGCGCCGGCGTCGTAGACACCGTCATCGCCAAAGCTCGGGGGGCCGAATACTCCGGCACCAACAACTTCAAGGGCACCGCAATCTCCTCCAGCACGCACAAGCAGATCTGGAAGGGGATGCAGGTGAACTACGGGACGATGTACGGCGTCACGCTGTATCGGCCCGCCGCCACGCTGACATGCCTGTGGGCGATCGGCTCCACCGCCGGAAGCGGCAACTCCACCGGCACTATCTGGAGCGGCTCGATCGCCTCGCCCGGCCAGTCGGTGACGAATGGCTATGCAGGGCACTGCCAGCTCTCCAACGGTGGCAAGACCGCGGAGCTGACTGGCAGCTGCGACAACTCGACCGGCGGCGACGCCGACATGTGCGAGTCGGCCACCCGGATCGTGAACGTCATAGCCGTCGACGGATGCTCGGCCACAACCGAGACCCGCGAGGGCAAGCGCGTGGTGGCGACCAATTCCTACAACCTCTGCCTATAGGAGCTCCACCATGTCCATCCGACTCAAGCGCCTTCTGGCGTTTTTCGTGCTGACGCTCATGCCAGGGTTCGCGCCTGCGATGGCCAGCGGCGTCTCAGTCCAGTTGCCGCCTTCGGTAGACATCGACACTTCCCTTCTTACCGGCGACGTGCGTCTCGCATGCGAAGCATTGCTGTGTCTGTCCGGCAGTAGCCGCCCGTCCGAGTGCGGCGCTTCCCTATCCCACTTCTTCGGCATCAAGAAGAAGAAGCTCTCTGACACACTGGACGCTCGGCAGGCATTCCTCGCGCTTTGCCCGGTAGTCCGGGAATCTAGCGCGATGCAGGGATTGGCAAAGGCGCTTGCCCACGGCGCTGGTCAGTGCGACGCGAAAACGCTGAATCGAACCCTGGCCTACACCTATGGTCAGGGCGGCGATGCCGGTTACGACCGCACGGTCATCTCCGACAAGCTGCCGTCCTACTGCTCCGCGTACATCCTCCATGAGTACACCGACCTGCGCGGCGATATGCCTCGCTACGTCGGCACGCCGGAGGAGGACGGCTTTTGGGCCGAGGCGAAGGACTATGACCGCGCTCTGGCGAAGTACCAACGCGACCAGGCCGCCAAGAAGGCTGCGCGCGAGAACTACGGCGGAGGAAACTGACGATGGATTTTCCTGCACTGGCCCGCCAGTGCGCACCTGACGTCCATATCAGCACCTTGGCCGCCGTCGTGCGCCATGAATCCGCCTTCAACCCATTGGTCATCGGCGTCAACAGCAAGCCGCATCGCAGCATTCGGCCGAAGTCTCGCGAGGAGGCGATTGCGGAGGTCCGAAAGCTGATGGACCGGGGCGTCAACTTCGACGTGGGCTATGGCCAGATCAACGTGCGCAACTGGCAATGGCTCGGCGTAACGCCCGAAACCATCTTCGACCCGTGCGTAAACCTGGCCTCCGCACAGCGCGTGCTCGTGGAGTGCTACAGGCGCGCCGCGGCGTTGCACGGACCAGGGCAACCGGCCCTGTACGCCGCGTTCAGTTGTTACAACACCGGAAACCTGACCGATGGATTCAAGAATGGATACGTCGCCAAGGTCATCGCGGGCGCGGGCATGCCCGTTCCTGCGATTGTCAAGCAGGTCGAGGGAGCCGCCCGGCCGCCCGCCACCAGCGGGGTGAAGCGTCAGGATGCCTCCATGGCACCTCGGCCCGATGCCTTCGCTGCGCCTCGGCCCGACGCCTTTCACACCCCGCGCGCTGACGCCTTCACGTCACCTCGAAAAGACGCTTTCAACAGGCGAGCGGATGCCGTCTTCGGGGCACCAGTCCCCATGCGACCGGCCACGCGCCCGCAATAGCGGCGCCAAGGGCGTTTAGCCGCTAAACGCCTCCTTCCTTGTTCTCTCGCCGCTCTGCCCCCCGCAGGCTCGCGGCTCCCTTCTTCTACCACATTGCCGCCCGCACTCACGTGCTGGGTGGCGAATAGCTATTGGAGATTCCAATGTCGACCACGTCGCAACGTTCCTCGCGTCCCTTTGCCCTGCTCCCCTACTTCGCGTTGGGCGCGCTCCTGCTTGTCCACCCGGACCTGGCTTTCGCCCAGCTCGAAAAGGTGCAGGCAGCCGCGGAGAACTTCAGAGACTGGCTCTGGCTCGTCATTCCGGTAATTGCGTTGATCATCGCCGGCGCCCTGGGCCTCGCTTACTCCGCGGAGGTCATCCGCAAAGACCAGCTGATCCAGTGGGCTGGCGGCGTTGTGTTTGCCGGCGCTCTCGCCGGCGGCCTCATCAAGCTGATCTTCTGAATATGAGCGCCCCTGAAAAGGCGTCGCGCCAGCGCGGTGGGGCCGCGCCCGAGACGCCTGCCACAGCGTCGAGCGTTCCACCGAATCAGTACCCACTGTTCAAGGGAGCCACCCGCATAGCCACCATCAAGGGCGGCGTTCCGACCCGAGCCTTTGTTGGCCTGGTCTTCCTGACCGTCTCGGTCGCCATGTTCACCCTCTGGGGCTGGCTGCTCGGACCTGTCCTGTACCCGGTCGTGGCTGTGCTCAGCCGAAATGACGATCGCGCGTTCTGGATTTGGGAGCTCTGGGCAAAGACCAAGCTCTTTGCACCCAACAAACGGCACTGGGGCGCCGTTTCCCTGACCCCCACCCCATACGGCAAGCGCCGGCGTTGGTGCCGGCAGCTGGGAGATCGTAATCAATGACCCACCACGCTCCGGCGCTGCCCGCTAAAGAGCCGGCAGTCAGCAAGTATGTTCCATTTTCGCACCATGTCACCGAATCCATCATTGCCACTCGTGATTGGGAATATCTGTCGACCTGGCGCATCGACGGACGCACCTTCGAAGGTTACTCCGAAGCCGAGCAAAAGGCCTGGATCGAGGAGCTGAACAACGTTCTCCGTGGGTGGCCGAGTGGCTTCGGCCTCTGGACGCATTTGGTTCGGCGTCGTGTCTCCGAATACCCGGAAAGCAACTACCCCGACGCGTTCTCACGCGCTCACGACGCCGCCTACCGCAAGGTTTTCGATGGCAAGCCGCCGATGATCAATGAGATGTATCTGACGATCATCATTCGGCCGCAGATCGATCCCGCGCTGCAGCTGCTCTCAAAGTTCGAACGTCGCACAGCCCGTGACGCCCTGGCGTGGCAAACGCAGGCCATCGACCAGCTCGATGACATCAACCGCAAGCTGAGCTCCTCGCTCAAGCGTTATGGCCCAGAACTGCTCACCATCGTGAATCGGGCCACACCGCCCGATGAGGCCGGCAACCGCCGCGTCGGGCATTTCTCGGAGCCGGCGGAGTTCTTCGGGCTCTTGCTCAACGGCAAGATGTCACCCGTCCCCGTCGTCGACGCTCGCCTTTACAACTATCTGCCGGTCAGCCGCCAATTCTTCTCCACCCACGGGGAGCAGGCAGAAATGCGAGGCCCCGACTGGACGCGTCGTTACGTGATGCTGGAAATCCGCGAGTACTGCAATAGCACCAAGCCTGGCCATCTGAACTGCCTGCTGAATCAGCCGCACGAATTCGTGCTGTCGCAGTCCTTCGGCTCCATGTCGAAGGCCGAGGGCCTGAAAGCGCTGTCGCGCCAGATCAAGTGGCTACAAGACTCGGGCGACTATTCCACTTCGCAGATCAATGATCTCAAGACGGCGCGAGACGACCTGGCCGCCGGCAAGTTCGTCATGGGCGACCACCATGCCACCCTGCAAGTTTTCGGCGAGGATAGCGAACGCACGCTACGCGCCGCCGCCGAGCTGAGCGGTGCACTCGCCAATGACGAAGTGGTGGTCCGCCTGGTCGACCGCGCGCTCATCGCGGCTTGGGCCGCTCAACTGCCGGGCAACTGGAAATGGCGCCCACGTCCTGCCCCCATCACCTCGCTGAACTACTTGTGCTTCTCCTCGATGCACAACTACCTGTTCGGCAAGCCGGCGGGCAACCCCTGGGGACCGGCGGTGACGATGCTGAAGACCACAGGCGGTACTCCCTATTACATGAACTTCCACGCATCGCTCGCGGAAGTTGATGAGACGGGTAAACGCCGCTTGGGCAATACGTCGATCATCGGTCAGTCCGGAACAGGCAAGACTGTCCTCCTCGGCCATCTCATTTCGCAGGCTCGCAAGTTCAACTACACGGGCGCGATCTTCGACAAAGATCGTGGCATGCAGGTCGCCGTGATGGCCATGGGCGGGAAGTATTTTTCGATGCAGCTGGGCCTGCCGACCGGCTGGAACTACCTGCAACTCGAGCCCACCAAAACGAACACGGCCTTCATGGTGAACTTGACTCGCCAGCTGGCGGCCGATGGGGGAGAACCGCCGACAATGGCTGAACAGAAGCAGATCGAGGCTGCAGTACACAAGCTGGTGGAGTACATCGAACAGCCGCAGCGACGATTGTCGACCCTGCTCCAGTTCCTCCCGTCAGCCCCGTCCGAGGGAGCCTCGCTCAGCCTGCGCGAGCGGCTGCAACGGTGGTGCACAGGCTATGAGAACGGCTGGCTCCTCGACAATGAGACCGACGAGCTCGATCTGTCACGCACGGATCTCTTCGGCTTCGACTTGACCGAGTTTCTCGACCATGGCGAAATTCGCGACGCGGCCATCACCTATCTGCTTCATCGGACCGAGAACATGATCGACGGTCGGCGCTTTGCGTACTTCTTCGATGAGGTTCAGCACCCGCTCAAGGTGCCGTACTTCCAATACTTCATGCAGAACAAGAGCCGCACGATCCGCAAACAGAACGGCGTCTTCGTGTTCGCCACACAAGAGCCGGAGGCGATCAGCGGCAATCCCGTCGGCCGCTCGATGATTCAGCAATCGGCAACGCAGATCTTTCTGCCCAACCCGAAAGCGTCCGAGGCGGAGTACATCAACGATTTCAAGCTGAGTCCCGCCGCGTTCAAGCTGGTGCAGAAATTGGGCGAATTCAGTCGCCAGTGTCTGATCAAGCAGGGCGATTCCACGGTGACCGCGGAACTCGACCTGTCCACGTGCCCCGATTCGCTGCTCGTGTTCTCCGGCTCCGCAGATATGGCCGACCTCGCGGAGGAGGCCATTGCAAAGTACGGGCCAGATCCTGAGGTCTGGCTGCCCCATTACCTCGCGCTCGCCCGAGAGGCGACAAGGAGTTAACCATGTACCGTGCAAAGCAAGCTTGGCGGCGCTGCGCCGCCTTCACCATCGCGTCGGCCATGATTTTCAATGTGGCAACGTCTTCTCATGCCAGCGGCATTCCCGTGGTCGACGGCGCCAGTATCGCAGACCGCGCGGTCAAGCATGCGGAGACCATGCTCAAGTACGTTGAGCAGATTGGGGTGCTCAAGGATCAACTCGATAACCAGCGGCGACAGCTCGAGTCAATTACTGGCGTGCGCAACCTGGGCGATATTCTGAACAACCCGGCCATCCGCTCCGCGCTTCCAGTCGATGCCCGGGTGATCCTGCGCCAAGCCGAGAGCGGAGATTTCGAAGCTATCCTGCGGCGCATCGAGCGAGAGGAACGCCTCACAGGCAACTACGAGACCGACCGCAAGAATCTCGACAACCGTGCAGAGCAGCTGGCGCTGCGCAGCCAAGCCATGAGCGAACAGATCCAGAAGGGCATGACGGCCCGTATGCAACAGATCAACCAGCTTCAGGCGCAGATCAACATGACGCAGGATCCGAAGGCCATCGCCGACCTGCAGGCCCGCCTGATGGTTGAACAGGCGAATGTGCAGGTGGACCAAACCCGCGCAGACATGTTGCAGCGTCAGCTCGAAGCGGAAAAGGCTCTGCTGGAGGCTCAGGCCGAAAAAATCGCTGCGAGTTCTCTTAGCATCGACGCGATCCACGCGCCGCTGCCGGGAGTACGCTAATGGCTGGGTCTTCGGTCACCCTTACAAGCTTAGGGGGCATTGCCAACTGGGTTGACGAATCGGTAACCACCATGCTGACCGGCGTTGTGACGCCAATGGTGGCCTCGATTACCGAGAAGATCATGCCGGTCGTTGCCGTCGGCTTGTCCATCTCGCTCATCTGGTACGGTTGGCTCATCATGACGGGGGCCATTCAGACGCCAGTATTGGAGGCTGCTCGGCGTGTCGCCACTATAGGAGTAATCGTCGGCATTGCTGGTGCTGGCGGTCTGTATCAACAACAGATCGCTGGCGTCATGTTGGATCTGCCGTCATCCGTTGCACAGCTGTTCACTGGCTCTCAGAAAACGCCTTCAGAGATGATGGACGAGGCGGCCAACAAGGGCGCTGAGATTGGCACCCGCATTCAGGATCGTGCGCCTTCTGGCGTTGGCAACATCGGCAGAGCCTTTGGCTTCTGGGTCATCGCATTGCTCATCGCGATCATCTCGGCATTCATGAGCGCCGTCGGGATGATTGTGCTGATCACCGTAAAGGTGGGCATGGGCATAGTTGTGGTGCTCGGGCCGTTATGCATCCTGGCCTGAATTGCCCCGGGAATCGAGGAGGCTGTTTGGTTAAAGTACAGCGTTCATCGGCACAGAGTCAGAGTTGGTACGGAGATAGCGTTCTTCAGCCTGCGCAGGAGGAATATACCCGATGGACCCGAGCAGGCGCTGATGGTTGTACCAGGCGACCCACTCCAACGTGGCCAATTCCACGGCAGCCCTGGTTTTCCAGGGCGCTCGGCGATGAATCAGTTCGGCCTTGTACAGCCCGTTAATGGTTTCAGCCAGGGCATTGTCGTAACTGTCGCCACGGCTGCCCACGGACGGCTCGATGCCTGCCTCGGCCAGGCGTTCGGTATAGCGGATGGACACGTATTGCGATCCTCGATCAGAATGGTGAATCAGGGACTCGGCGGGACGCCGGTCATACAGAGCCTGCTCCAGAGCATCGAGCACGAAGTCTGTACTCATGGTGTTGCTCACGCGCCAGCCGACGATGCGCCGGGCAAACACGTCGATGACGAAGGCCACATATAGCCAGCCTTGCCAGGTCGACACGTAGGTGAAGTCCGAGACCCATAACTGATTGGGCCTGTCGGCATGGAAGTGGCGATTGACGCGATCCAGTGGGCATGCCTGCGAACCGTCGGCAATGGTGGTGCGCACCCGCTTGCCTCGGCGCACGCCCTGCAGACCCAGGTGACGCATCAGGCGCTCAACCGTGCAGCGGGCCACGGCAATGCCTTCGCGCTGCAACTGGTGCCATACCTTGCGTACGCCGTAGACTTGCATGTTGGCTTGCCAGACACGCCGAATCTCAGCCATCAAACCCTCGTCGCGCTGGCTGCGCGCACTGCGCAGCTCCGGGCATCGTTGGCGGGCGGCATGACGCCGATACGCCGATGGGGCAACCTGCAACACCTTGCAGATCGGCTCGACCCCGTAGACGTCCCGGTGCCGGTCGATATAGGCGTTTACTTCTTCAGTTCGCGGTCGAGCGCCGCCTGGGCGAAAAAAGCACTGGCCGACTTCAGGATCTCGTTGGCCCGGCGCAGTTCTTTGACCTCGCGTTCCAGAGCCTTCATGCGCTCTCGTTCACTGGTGCTCATGCCATCACGCATGTCGCTGTCGATCTCGCTGCGCTTGACCCATTCCAACAGCGTGGCCGGCACGCAGCCGATCTTCGGCGCTATGGACTCGACGGCCGCCCACAGCGATGGATACTCGCCACGATGCTCTTGTACCAGACGCACGGCGCGGTCACGGACTTCCGGGGAAAACTTGTTCTGCTTGCTCATAAGGGCTCCATTCTCTCAAAGGTTGGAGCCTCCGCAAAACCCGGGGCAATTCAAGGCGCGAAGTCGCCTCATGCCGAAGATCATGGAAACGCAGATCGACAAGGTACTTCGGCTCTGGGCGAACCTTGGCCTTCTTGCAGTCGTCCTCATATGCCGACCTAGCGCGCTCTACAGCCCGCTCAAATGCGCGAGTCACCGCATCGCCGCGAATTTTGAACACACGGGTATCGTCGTCCTTGACTTCACTGCACTCACCTGCTTCATGCTTTTCAGGCATCAAGGTTTCGAGCACAGCCACAGCCTTTGAAGAAAGCGGCACATCACGCGACTCTCCGTTTTTTGTCTTGGGCAAATGGGCAACGCGATCCTGAAGGTCGATGTATTCCCAGCGAAGATTGACTATTTCGCTTCGACGCATGGCTGTCTCCACGGCCAGTCGAACAACGGCCGGGAGAACACTGGAGCCAGTCGCCGCGATCACGCGCTCCAGTTCATCGTCAGGCGTGTCCCGATTAGACTGCTGATCCGCCGCCTCTTCCCTGCCTTCCGCCGGCGCGCCAGTCTGCTTAGCCGCCACAATCCGCCGCGTGCGCGCATTGTTGGGCTGTGGCTTACGCACTAGCTCCAGTGGGTTCGACAGGCTCTCCATGCCCCACTCCTTGCGGGCGATGTTGAAGACATGGGACAGTAGTTGCAGCCGACGCAGCACAGTGGCTGGCTTCAACGCCTTCAGCCACTCATCGCGCAACTTGGCAATGTCAGCACTGCGGATTGCCGGCATGGTTCGCAAGGCAAGTTCGGTGTCCCTCCAAACGCGCAAAACGGACTTCTCAGCTGCTTCGCCATTCTTGTGTACTGTCACCTCGCGCTCATACCGGCCCAGCGCCTCGTAGAGCGTCGTAGCTTCGGCCTCGGCCCGACTGACAAACGCCCCTCGGTCGATCTGATACTCGATGGCCCTGGCCCATTCTTCGGCCTCGGCACGGGTATTGAAGGTCTTGACTTGGTCAGGGTAGCCCTTGCGACGAATCCGGGCTTGCCATTGGAGTTCTCCACGCTTGCGAAAGTTGGCCATCTTTGAGTTCTTCACCTTCCGGCACCGCCCGTCAGTGGGACAGATTTGGGACAACAAATCTATACGCCGCGTCAAGGCTGGACCATTTATGCACCTAAACCATTGATATGGATAGACTACAGCAATCTAGATAGAAGTCGAGTTCGTGCATTCGCAATGCGAAGGTCGGGAGTTCGATCCTCCTCCGCTCCACCAAGATTCCAGACGGAAAAGCCTTGGACACGTAGCGTGTTCCAGGGCTTTTTTGTTTCTACGGGCTTGATTTCATTGGCCCACGGGCGATTTGAAGGACCAAAGCCACGACTGGGGAAACGACAGGCATCGTGGGCGCGGTGACCACAGCGTGGCGCGCCTCGCCTCGTTTCCTGGCGCCCGCCCTGCCCGGGACGATTCCTCCCCCTTGAAATCGACGACCGCCTCCTGCTTGCGCTTCATGTGCGTTCCTGCAAGTCGCGTTCGCCACGAATGACGGGGATTCCAGCGCGGCCGTGGATCGACCCGATCGTGCGGCTGCGGAACAGGCCGCGCGCAATGAGCGCCATGCCAAGGGCAGCAAGACCTGCCGGGTCGAACTTTGTTGCGCCAACGCTTGCGCGGTCATGGTGCTCGGCGCCGGGAAATACGACATGCGCTCCGCCCCATCCGTCGAAGAAGGCATAAAAGCCGGTATGGCGCAATGCAAGGCGGCGAACGGCAGTTGCCGCCTGTACCGCTCGGCACGCAGCAGGCAGCAGCCGGAGTTCATGCCCTACCGGAAGGCGCTTTTCCCCAGGGGACCGCTGGCCCAGCCACCATAGCGGGCGGCATTTGCCGAGGGCGCCAGACCGGCTTGTGGACATCTGGACAGATCGCCGGCCCAGGCATATAGTCAACTTACTTTACCAAATAATCGTAAGGAGACTGCGATGCCAGCCACGCCGCACATGACGCCGATCCAGGGGCCGGACACCTGGAAAGCCGCGGATTTCAAAGAGCCCCGCACGTGGGTCGAGCATTACACGGAACACGAGATCGAGGAGATCGAGCAGGCGGTTCAGCGGTTTACGGCTCGATTCGATGGATTCGAGGCGATCACCCGGGAAGACGTGCAGATGCCTCTTTTGCAGGCAAAACTGGAGCGTATCCGGAATGAGATCGAAGGAGGCAAAGGCTTTCAGGTGCTGCGCGGCCTCCCCGTGGCCCGCTACACCATCCGCCAGTGCGAACAGCTGTTCTGGGCGCTCTCCTTGCTCGTCGGCGAGCCGGAAGCCCAGGACAAGAGCGGCAGCCGCCTGCACAGCGTCTACAACAAAGGCAAAAAGCTGACCGACGACCATTCCGCTCGCGGCTACGAAACGGATAACGAACTCACGTTTCACAATGACGGAGGAGACGCTTTCATGCTGCTGTGCATCAAGACAGCAGTGTCCGGCGGGGTCAGCAAGCTGGTCAGCGTGAACCAGGTATTCAACCAGATCCTGAAGCGCGCGCCGCATCTGGCTGCGACGCTGCAGCAGCCCTATTACTTCGACGCGCGCGGCCAGCATCCCGCCGGGCATGAAGTCCAATGTGTTCCCGTCTTCAACTATTTCGAAGGAAAGCTCAGCGCGCTGTACAAGCGCGACTACCTCGACATGGCGCAGCGCTTTGACCATGTCCCGCGCCTGACCGGCGACCAGATCGCCGCGCTCGATCTCCTGGATGAAATTTGCAGCGAGCCGGACATGCAGCTCTCGTTCATGATGGAGCCCGGGGATATCCAGATCGGCAACAACTACTCGATATTTCACTCGCGGACCAAGTACGAAGACCACGAAAAACCGGAAGACAAGCGGCGGCTGCTTCGCACCTGGCTGACGCTGCCCAATGGCCGCGCGCTTCCTGCGGCCTTCGCGGACACTCGTGAGTTTTGCCATTCTTACCGGGCCCGGCATGCGGCGGCAACAGCCTGACCCAGCAAGGTTCGCTTTCAGAAGATCGGCCCATAACGAACCCGGAGAGACAATATGTTCAGGCTTCCCACGCTTCTCGCAGGCTGCGTTCTTCTTGCCATGACTGCCCCGGCATGGGCCGCCTGGCCCGACAGGCCGATCAAGCTCGTGGTCCCCTACGCACCTGGCGGGTCTTCCGATCTCATCGCCCGAAAGTATGGCAGCTACGTCCAGTCCGTTCTGGATCAGCCCGTGGTGATCGAAAACAAGCCGGGCGCGTCAACCAATATCGGCAGTGAGCAGGTCGTTCGCGCCAGCCCCGACGGCTATACCTTTCTGTGGGGCATCGACACGCTTGCCACCAACCCTTCCACCGGCCCCGTGCCGTCGTTCGATCCGCAGAAAGATCTCGAGCCCGTCGGATTGGTTACGAGGATTCCCGGCCTGGTGGCGTCCAACGTCGATCTTGACGCCGGATCGCTTGAAGAATTGCTGGCAAAGGCGAAAGCAAACCCAGGAAAGTACAGCATTTCGAGTGCGTCGCTGTTCTTGCAAGTTGCGCTGCTGCAGGCGCATTCGGGCATCAGCCTCACTCATGTTCCCTATAAGGGCGGCGCACAGGCCGCGATGGACGCTGTAGGAGGACAAGTGAATCTGGTCTTCGCAAATATCCCCGTGTTGAAACCCCTCGTCGCCAGCGGGAAACTGCATCCTGTTGCCGTGACATCCGCCGAGCGCAGCAAGAGCCTGCCCGACGTACCCACGCTGGCCGAAGGAGGGGTGCACGCGGAAATCGCGAACTGGTATGCGGTCTTTGCCCCCAAGGGCACTCCCGCGAAGATCATCGAGCGCCTCAACGAAATCACGGTCGGATTCGTGAACGACCCCAAGATCCGGGACGAGCTGGAGCCGCTGGGTTATCTGCTGGAGTCTTCCAGCCCCGAACAGCTGGGCGCCCTGCTTCGGAAAGATACGGCCGTCACGGCTGATTTCGTACGCAAGAACCCGAAGCTGGCCCGGCCCAACTAGACACGCCTCCGGCCGCTGCCGACCGTGGCCGATACGGGAAACTCGCAGGGAGGAATGCCGTGCGCCAGCGGAAAGTCATTATTGCCCGCGCGGGCGCATCCGTTTTGCATCCGCGCGCCCCGTGACCTGGCGGCCGGCTCGATTCGCGTCCGGCCGCCACTGGTACGCCATTATTTCCAGGGCGGCGCGCAGATTTTTCATCTGCGCCTTGCCCAGCTTGCTGGCCAGATCATGCTCAACACGGTCGATCGCGGCATGCATGCCGGTGAGATATTCAATGCCCTGATCGGTAAACGAGACTAGCGTCGCCCGCGCATCATGGGGATCGACCAGTTTCTGCACCAAACCGTGGCGCTCCATCAGTTGAATCAACTGTGTCACCGCCTGCTTGGTCATGCCGGCCCGTTGGGCGATTTCGGTACTGCGTGTTCCTTCGAGGTCGATGTGCGGCAACAGCATCATGCACGAGTCGGGCACGCTTGGATTGCCGGTTTCGCTGATCACATTGCCAATGGCCAGGACAAAGTTCCGGCGGGCCAGCAACAGCAGCCGGCTCAGGCCCTTGGAACGCCGAGACTGAAGTCCTTTGAGATCGGGGTTGTCTGTCATCGTCGGTATGGAAACAGGCTATGTCCAAATAGTCAAACATGCTCCGCATGCCCGCGCTTTGACGCCGGCGACGCGCGAGCGCATGTCGCCTGCCTGTGCCGTCCGCGCGAGAACGTCGGGGCGCAATGCCCGCCGCCGGGCGTCTGGGTCGGGCCGGAGGCAATCCGCGAGATCGCTGCGCGACATGGTGCCGGTCGGACACAGCCCGATGCCAAGCGAAAAGATGCGATCAGCACGGTACGGAAAACCGGGGCAGGCGGCGGCAGGTTTTACTTCATGACGCCGCTCCGGTCAAAAGGCATCGTGGCGGCGAATGCGCGCGGCGATCAGGGAATAGCAGAACGGCGCGCGCGGTTGGGCCCGTCGTCCAGCGGCAGCTCCTTGGACGACTGCGTCCAGACTCGTCGATTTGGCGGTTTCCGGCCCGAGGGCGGGAAACGGAAACTCATCGCCCAGGCTTGAGCGTATGCAGATCCAGCAACGTAAACCTTCCGCCGTCCTGCCATCCGCCGGTGTCGATGTAATAGACATTGCCGAGCTGGGTCGGTTCGCGCAGTGTCATGTGCCCGTGCACCACGGCGCGCACGTTTCGGATGGGCCGGGCATATTGCATCCGATAGCGGTCTATGGACCACAGGCAGGCGTCTTCGTCTTCCGGGCTGAAGGCAGCGCCATGGATGGCTTGCCAATCGTCGTACGGAAAGTCGGCATGGACCAGCCCGACGACGCCGTTCGCCGTTTCCACCTCGATCGCCAGCGGCAAGGCCCGCAGGCATGCTGCGATGCGTGCCCGGGTGGGGCCATCGCAGGCATCCAGCCATCTGCCGCCATGGGCAAGATGGTCGACGTCGGGAATCGGGTCGTTGAGGGCCCGCCGCCAGGTCATCAGGTCATGGTTGCCGCAGATGGCATGGAACCAGGGCCGCTCCAGCCACGCCAGGACGTCGGCGGATTCCGGCCCGCGATCCACGAGATCGCCCACGGCGAACAATCTGTCGCGCCCGGGCGAGAATCCGATGGCCGTCAGCGCGGCGTCGAGGCGGTTGAAATGGCCGTGGATGTCGCCTACGGCCAGGTCGCGGCCCCTGGCGTTCAAGCCAAAGCGCCGAACGCGGCAATTGCCGGACTCCGTTCCTGACTTCATGTATGTTTCTGGCGGCGCGTGTTCATGATCGCGCTCATGATACTTGGCTGGCCGGCCAGCATGAGGGCCGAGCCTGCCCGCCCTCCCCTCACCCGCCCGCCAGAAACCGCCTGAGCACGTTGTGCGTCACGCCCTGGGTGTAGGGGCAGTTGCGGGTCAGGCCCATGACCCATTCGCAGCTGCCGGCGGTGAACACCTCGCCCTTGCCGCGCCGGAACGATACGATCATGCCGGAACCGTACTGATGACGGGCGATGGATTCGGGGCTGGCGTCGCCGCTGAGGGCTTCGGCCTTGCGCGCCAGGCCGCCGTCTTTGAGGTAGTAGCGGAAGCCTTCGCCGTCGTGCATTTCCTCCCCGTACAGCGCCGGCGACATGGCGAGGATTTCGGTGCCTTCGGGCGCGCCGTCTTCGTGGGTCGGATACGGCAGGCCGTGGCGGAAGGTGTATTCGAGCCCGTCGACCTCATACGCGAAGATGCCGGCCTGGGCGCCCATGACGTCGCCGTAGTGCACGTCCAGCCCCGCGTAGGCCCAATGGCGGGGGCGGTAGATGGTGAAGCCGCGGCTGGCGCGGGGAGCGAATCCGCCCCATGAGGAATACACGCCCCGCATTCCGTTGACGCCGAAGGTGGCCGCGCCGGGCCAGTTGACGGCCAGTTCTTCCCAGGCGCCGGTCAGGCGGGCATGGTCGGGCCCGCCCGCCACGGGGTCTTCGTCCTTGGCGCGCGCCTTGTAGCAGACTTGCCGGGCGCCCTCGTCTTCGAGCCGGATCTGCCACATGAAATTGCCGGCAAAACGCGCGACGCGTCCTCCGTCCTCGACGAAACGGTCGATGGTTTCGCGCATTTCACGGGTCCAGTATTCGTCGTGGCCGGCGATCACGACGGCGCCGTAGGCCTGCAGGATTTCGGGCCGGTAGTGCAGGTCGGTCTGGGTGAGGTAGTCGAAGGCATACCCTTCCCGCTCGGCCCAGAGCGCGAAGTGGCGCTCGAACTGGGCCCAGCCCGAGGAGGCATAGTATTGGGCGTATCCGTTGGTGTAGGCCCACTCTTTGGTGGGGTAGCGCGGGGCTTCCCAGGGTTCGCGCGGCACGGGGTCGCACAGGCGCGGCGCGCCCGGCGGCAGCCACACCAGTCCGCGGGTCCAGGGCCGGCGGGTGCTCAAGACGGGCGAGAAGTCCTTGCCCTGCGGGCCGTCGATGCCGTCGTAGCTGTTGGCGCCGCCCCAGTCGTTGTAGGCCGTCCAGGTCGAGGTGCAGAGCAGGAAAAGGAAACGGTCTGGCTGGCGGGGCTGGCCGGCCGGCGGGCGCACGACGAAACAGTGATGCTGCAGGAAGCGCGAGCCGTCGGGCCGCTGGCACCATGCGGCCACGCGGTAGAAGCTGCTGGGGGTTGCGGCCGGCACGGTCCAGCGGTCGATCTCGGGCCATTGGCAGCCGTCTCGATAGGCGTGGGCGGGCATGGGCGCGAAGGGCGCGGCGATGCCGTCCCGCGCATAGACGCATTCGGGCCGCAGCCCGTCGCGCCAGATTTCGAGGCTTATGCCGGGCGCGGTGCTGGATCCGTGGAAGATGACTTCGTCGCCCGGCGCATAGGACATGGCATCGGTGTACACATAGACTTCCGGCTGGGCCGGGTCTTCGCGCGGCGCCTCATACCAGTGCGAGAGATGCCAGCCCTGGTCGGGATGCATGATGCCCGTGGGACGGGCGCGCTGGTTGAGGGAACCGAATTCGGGACGTGGGCGGGACATCGCGCGGCTTCCTTTCATGAAGACGAAGATCCGGGCTGCGCCGGACGGATGGATTCGTGGAAATGGCAGGCCACCTGCCAGCCCGGCTCCACTTCGCGCAGCCGGGGCTTCTCCGCGCGGCAGCGTTCGGCGGCGTGCGGGCAGCGCGGGCTGAGGCTGCAGCCCTGGGGCCGGTTGAGCACGCTCAGCAGCTCTCCCTTGATGGGCGGCGTGCGGACGCGGCCCACGACCGGGCGGGGCACGGCCTGCAACAGGGCCTGGGTGTAGGGATGGCGCGGCGCGGCGTACAGGCGGCGCTTGTCGCCGATTTCCACGACCTCGCCGGCATACAGCACCGCCACGCGGTGCGAGATGGCCTTGACGATGGCCAGGTCGTGGGCAATGAACAGGTAGCTCAGGCCCAGCCTGTCCTGCAGGTCCATCAGCAGGTTGACGATCTGCGCCTGCATGGAAACGTCCAGGGACGCGACGGCCTCGTCGCAGACCACGAAGTCGGGGTTCAGGGCCAGGGCCCGGGCGATGACGATGCGTTGCCGCTGCCCGCCGGAGAATTCGTGGGGAAAGCGCGTGGCGAAGGCGGGCGGCAAGCCCACCATCTCGAACAGCTGGGCGATGCGTTCCTGGCGCTCGCGCGGCGGGGTGCGGCCGGCGATGTCCATGGGCTCGGCCACGGCATCGCCCACGCGCATGCGCGGGTTGAGCGAGGAATACGGGTCCTGGAACACGAACTGCAGCCGGCGCCTCACGGCGGCCAGGTTGGCCCGGCCCTGGCCGCCGGTAATCGATTTTCCGAAAAGCCGGATGTCTCCCTGCGAGGGGGCAAGCAGGCCGATCATCATGCGGCCGATGGTGGATTTTCCGGACCCGGATTCGCCCACGAGTCCCAGGGTTTCGCCGCGCCCGATGTCGAAGTTGACGTCGTCCACCGCGCGCAGCACCGCGTGCCGGCCCGCGGCGCGGCCCAGCTTGAAATCGCGCGTCAGGCGGCTGACCTGCACAATGGGTTCGGCCGTCATGCGCGCGCCTCCGAGGCCGCGCGGCGCGGCGGACAGCGCAACAGGCGTCCGTCGCGCAGCGTTTCGAGGGGTACGGGCGCGGCCAGGCACTCGGGCCGCGCCAGCGCACAGCGCGGGCCGAACCGGCAGCCGCGCGGCCATGCGCCGCCGGCGGGAATGTTTCCCGGGATGGCCGCCAGCCGAGGCGCGTCGTCGTCCAGGTTGGGAATGGCGTGCAACAGTCCCTCCGTATAGGGATGCAAGGGCCGCTCGAACAGGTCGGCGGCGGCGGCCTCTTCCACGATGTGGCCGGCATACATGACGATCACGCGCTCGACGAATTCGGCCACCAGGCCCAGGTCGTGGGAAATGAGAATGACGGACATGCCGATCTCGGCCTGCAGCTCGCGCAGCAGCTGCATGATCTGCGCCTGGATGGTCACGTCCAGCGCGGTGGTGGGCTCGTCGGCGATGAGCAGCCTGGGCCGGCAGGCGATGGCCATGGCGATCATGACGCGCTGGCGCATCCCGCCCGAGAGGCGATGCGGATATTCATCCAGGCGCCGCGCGGCGTCGGGAATGCGCACCATGTCCAGCAGTTGCGCCGCCCGGCGGCGCGCGGCCGCCTTGTCCAGGCCCTGGTGGATCCGCAGGGTTTCGCCGATCTGGTCGGCGATGGTCAGCACGGGGTTGAGCGAGGTCATCGGATCCTGGAAAATCATGGCGATGTCCGCGCCGCGCAGCTGCCGCAGCTCGCGCTCCGGCATGGCCAGCACGTCCCTGCCGTCGAAGCGCACGCGCGAGCCGGGCATGCGCGAGGTGCGCTTGTGGTGCAGGCGCAGCAGCGACAGGGCGCATACGCTCTTGCCGCTGCCGGACTCGCCCACGATGCCCAGCGATGCATTTTCCTCGAGCGAGAAGCTCACGTCGCTGACGGCCCGCGTCCAGCCCGCGTCATCGCGGAAATCCACGCTCAGGTTGTCGACTTCCAGCAGGCTCATCAGTTGCCCTCCACTTTCAGGCGCGGGTCGAGCACATCGCGCAGGCCGTCGCCCAGCAGGTTGATCGCCAGCGCGGACAGGCTGATCGCCAGGCCCGGGAACAGCATGATCCACCAGGCTTCCACGGCATAGTCGCGGCCCTCCGAAATGATGTTGCCCCAGCTCGGCATGGGCGGCGGCGGCCCGATTCCCAGGAAGCTCAGCGTAGCCTCGGCCAGGATGGCGTAGGCGAAAATGAAGGTGAGCGACACCAGCAGGGGCGCCAGCGTGTTGGGCAGGATGTGCTTGATGATGATGCGCCACGCGCTCGCGCCGCTGATGCGCGCCGCATCGACGTAGTCGAGCCGGCGTATGACCAGCACCGAGGCCCGCACGATGCGCGCGGTGCGCGGAACGTAGGCGCTGGCCAGCGCGATGATGACGCTGTGTATCTGGGGCCCCAGCACGGCGTTGATGCCGATCGCCAGCAGGATCGCCGGAAAGGCCAGCAAGGCGTCCATGACGCGCATCAGCAGCGAATCCAGCCACGGAAAGTAGCCGGCCGCCATGCCCACGACGGCCCCGCCGATGGCCGCCAGGATGGACACGGTGAACCCGATCCACAGCGACAGTCGCGCGCCATAGAGCACGCGCGCGAATACGTCGCGCCCATACTGGTCCGCGCCGAAGGGGTATTGCCACGAGGGTGCGTGAAAGCGGTTGACGATGCGCATCGCCATCGGATCCGACGGATAGAGCCAGGGGCCGAGGATGGCGGCCGCGACGATGAGCACGAGGATGACGGCGCCGATGCGGAAGGAGCGGTGGCGCCACAGGCGCCGGACCACCCGCATGCCGGCTCCGGCCTGGGGCTGTTGCGCCGGATTGGCCTGGTCGATGGCAAGCTCAGTCATAGCGCACCCGCGGATCGATGAAGGTGTAGACGATGTCGATCAGCACATTGATCAACACAAAGGCGAACCCCAGCAAGAGCATGGTGCCCTGCACGGTGGGGTAGTCGCGCGCCAGGATGGCCTGCACGAGCAGGCGGCCGATGCCCGGCAGGGCGAAGACCTGCTCCACCACGACGGAGCCGCCGATCAGCAGGCTGAGGATGTAGCCGCCCACGGTCACGACCGAAACCAGGGTATTGCGAAACGCATGCTTGCCCACCGTGCGGAACTCCGACACCCCCTTGGCGCGCGCGGTGCGCACGAAATCCTGGTCGAGTATCTCCAGCATCTCCGAGCGCGTCATGCGCGCGAGAAAGCCGATCTGGAACAGCGCCAGCACGACGGCCGGCTGGATCAGGGCGGCCAGCCAGGCGCCGAAGCCGTCCGACATGGGCACATAGCCCGCCGACGGCAGCCAGCCCAGGTTGACGCTGAACAGGATCACCGACAGGGTCGCGACCCAGAAGCTGGGCACCGACACCCCGACCAGCGCGAACCCCATGACGGCCGAGTCCAGCCAGGAATTGCGCCAGTAGGCGGCGACGATGCCCAGCGCCACGCCCACGGGCACGGTAATGGCGAACGCCACCGCGGCCAGCGAGAGCGTGACGGGCAGGCGCTCGGCGACGGCCTGAAGCACGGGCTGGTTGAGGATCAGGGAATCGCCGAAGTTGCCCTGCGCCAGGTGCGTGAGCCAGCGCCAGAGCTGCTCCGGCACCGGGCGGTCCAGGCCCAGGCTGTGGCGCACGGCGGCGATCGCCTCGGGGCCCGCCTGGTCGCCCGCGATGATGACGGCGGGATCGCCGGGCAGCATGTGCATCAGCAGGAACGTCAGGATCGCCACGATGAGCATGACGGGCAGGGCCTGCGCAATGCGCGCGGTCACGATACGGTACATGGCGCGCCGTCCTTATTTCAGCCAGACGTTCCAGAAGTGGTTCATGTAGTAAGGCTCGAAGCCCCCGACCTTGCGGGTGTTGATGATCTGCACATTGCCCCGGTCGGCGACCTTGATCATGTAGCCTTCGTCGAGCACGCGCTGTTCGATGGTGAGCCAGGATTTCTTGCGGCCTTCGAGATCCGGGGTCTTGTAGAAGGCGTCGTAGGCGTCATCGAGCACCTTGTCGTTCTTGACGTGCGGAAAGTTGTAGATCATGGTCTGCCACTGCTGGGGCCCGAGAATGGGGTTGGAGCAGAAGCTGGTGGTCGAGACGTTCCAGTTGCCCTTGCCGGTCTGCAGGTTGGAGGCGTTGGTGGTCCAGTCGGTGATGTCGATCTTCACGTTCATTCCGGCGTTCTTGAGCTGCTCGGACAGCACCAGAATGGAGTCGCGCATGTAGTCGTAGTTGTTGTTGGTCTGCAGCACGATGGGCGCGTTCTGGTAGCCCGCCTCCTTGAGCAGCGCCTTCGCCTTGCCAGGGTCGTTCTCGTTATAGCGGCCGTCGGTGGCCTTGCCGCCGTAGTAGGCGCCGTCCGGGTACACCATGGAGTGGTTCTTCCTCGACGCGCCGATGACTTTCATGATGTCGTCCACGTGCACCGCGGTGCGGATGGCCTGGCGCACCTGCGACTTGTCCGTGGGCGGCTGTTGCGAGTTCACGATGAAATACTGCTGGCAGTATGGGTAGACCGTCACTTCCTGCAGGTGCTTCTGCGACTTCAGGCGCGCGGCCAGCTCCGGCGGAATGGTCGAGGTGAACACGGCTTCGCCGGTCTGCATGGCGGCCACGCGCGCATTGGCTTCGGGCACGAAGTTGAAGCGCACCGTATCGACATAGGCGGTGCGCTTGCCGGCGAAGCCGTCGGGCCCGCTGGCGCTGTCGTCGGGCACATAGTCGTCGAAGCGCTGGATCGTCAGGTAGCTGTCCTTGACCCATTGCCCGAGCTTGAAGACGCCCGTGCCGATGACGTCGATGCCGCGCGCGGGCTTGTCCTTCTGTTCGGCGGGCAGGATGACGAACGGGTAGACGGGCGTCTTGAGCACGTCCAAGAACACGGCATTGGGATTCTTCAGCCGAATGACGAAGGTGTCGGGGTCGGGCGTGTCGTAGCCCGCCACATCGTCGAGCACGGATTTGTTCGGGCTTACGCGGGCATAGCGCTCGAACGTGGCCTTTACGTCGGCCGAGGTCATGACCTTGCCGTTGTGAAATTTCACGCCCTTGCGCAACAGGAAAGTGAAGGTCTTCTGGTCGTCGCTGATCTTGATCTCGCGGGCCAGCAAGGGCTTGGTGTTGTAGTGGGAGTCGATGGTCACCAGGCCCTCGAAGAGGTGGTGTATGACTTCCAGGTCGACCATGCTGGCCGCCACCTGCGGGTCCAGCGTGCCCGGGCCGGACAGGCTGGCATACACCAGCGTGCCGCCCTTCCTGGGGATCTCCTCGGCCGCCGCGGCCGTCCACGTCAGGCTCAGCGCCGAGCACAGTGCCGCGGCTGTCAGGATCCGATGGGTTTTCATGATGTTCCCCTTGTGTAGGCTTCCGCCGCGCGGAAGACCGGATGAACGAGGACGAGGACGCCGCGCGTCCCGGCTCAAGGAATTTCGGGCACGTCGAGCGTCTGGCGCGATACGGCGGCCGCATCGACGGCGGCGCGCGAAAACGGCGCCGGCGCCAGCTCGCATCTCGCCCAGAGCGGGTTCTGGTCGCTATAGTGCGGCGCGCCGGGCTCGCCGGCGCTGCCGTGGAATACGATCCAGCGGCTGCGGTCCCAGTCGGACGTGTCGAACACATAGCGCGCCACGGGACCGTAGGTCGCGGGCAGCCCCGAAGTCGGATAGGCGCCATTGGCGTTGACGCAATCTCCGTCGCCGGCCACCGGGTGCGAAGCCGGCGCGGGCAGCGCGCCGGGAAACTGCCTGCCCAGGGGATGGGCGTAGACCGGCTTGTGCGCCTCCCCCCAAGGGCCGGGCCGCAGCCTGGCGGCGGTGCAAGCCAGCGCCTGCGCCATGATCTCGTCCCAGGAACCCCCGCCCAGCAGGCTCGCATCGTCGCGGCGCAGGAGCTCGGGCAGCGTCCACCAGAGCTGGTTGACCGGCGCCACGCCGGGCGCCGCGAGCGTCGCGAACATGTCCGTGGCCGCGCCGTCCAGCCCGGACCTGGCGGCCAGCAGACGGGTCATTTCCTGGCGCACCGCCATATAGACGGTGGGCGCGGCCGCGTCGGGCGTCATGCGGCCGTCCCACTGGCGCAGGGTTTCCTGCAAGGCCCGCGCGGCCTCGTCTTCCACCCGCACGGCAATCAGGCGGGCGACGATTTCCCGCGCCCGGGCGCTGTCCACGTCGCCCAGGATGGACACCATGTCTTCCACGCCGGCGCGCGCCAGCGGCGCCAGACGCTCGGCGATGCGGCGCGCCCGGGTGGAAGGATGGCAGTCGGTGCAGAGATAGTCGCCATGGCCATCGGCGGCGATTCGGTTGTTGGCCGTCACCAGCAGGCCGTCTTCGGGATCCACCTGCCTGGGCATGCGTTCCCAGGGGATGAACCCCCGCCATTCGTGGCGCCCGGTCCACCCGGGCACCGGCAGCCAGCCGTTGAGGCGGTCGCGCTCGGGCACGATGGCGCGCACATTGACGCTGATGTGCCCCGCGGTATCGGCCGAAACCACGCTGTGGTCGATCACGCCCCAGGGCCGGCAGGCCTCGTTGAAGGCATGGACGTCGCGCGCGAGCAGCATCGGCAGCAGGCAATCGAGCGAACGGTCTATCGGGTCGAGCTGCACCGAGCGCAGGGCCACGCCCGTATTGCCGTGCCGGGCGATCACCGGGCCGTGGCGCGTCGTCGTCACCTCGACCTCGACGTCGCTGCCGCCCCGGACGCGGATGCGTTCGACGCGGCGGGACGAAGGCTGCCAGCCCTGCTCCGTTTCGTGCCGGCCGGCGTCGTCGAAGCGTTCGATATACAGGTCGTGGATGTCCGCGAACGCATGCGTGACGCACCAGGCCACCGAATCGGTATGGCAGAAATGCGGAAACGCGGGAACGCCGGGCACCGAGAACCCCAGCGCGTCGAAGGCATCGCAGCTCAGATGGAGCTGCGCATACATGGCGGGGATCTCGAAAATCCGGTGGGGATCGCCGGCCAGCAGCGGCAGGCCGCTGGCCGTGCGCGAGCCCGCGACGGCCCAGTTGTTGGAGCCGGCGATCGTGGCGTCGGGCGGCGCCAGCGCCAGCAGGGCCTCGATGCAGGGTTCCAGATCCTGCAGGCTGGCGATCCAGCGCGGCTCGTCGGCCAGCGCCTGCGAGGCGACCAGCCGCTCCTGCCCGCCGTCATCGTAGCGCAGCCACCGGACGGCTTGCGGCCCGACGGTGCGCAGCGCCGCGGCACGCCAGAGCTTGAACCAGATGCTGCCCATGAGCAGGCCGCGCTGGCGCATCACGGCCACGCAGTGCCAGGGCTCCCAGGGTTCGGGGCGTTCTTCGAGCAGCCGGTACTCCCGGGGCAGGGGCAGTTGCGCCATCGCCGCGTTGACGCCTTGCGTGTAGCAATCGAGCATGCGGCGGGTCTGCCCGGAAAGATGTTCGTAGTCGCGCCGCGAGGCGGCTGCCACGCCCATGCGGCGGGCGAGCGCATCGGCCTCGACCGCCTCGGCCCCCGCCCACTCCGCGTAGCGGCCGACCGCGCGGCGGCGCGCCGCGTCCATCTGCCAGAGGCGGTCTTGCGCATGCACATAGCCATTGGCGTAGAACAGCTCGTCGACACCGCGGGCCCGCACGTGCGGAATTCCCCAACGGTCTCGCAACACTTCCAGGGATGCAGACATCCGGCCTCCTATGCGGCAGCGCCTCGATTCGCAATCACAATATATAATATATCGTGTTACTTCAACCGCCCCGATATCGGTAGTTCTACCTAGATTCCCTAAAATATCGGCCGACGCCACCCGCAAAGACAACATGGCCACCGCAAAACCCTCTGTCGTCCGTTCCAGCCTCACGCACCAGGTCTACCGCACCCTGCGCGACCGGCTGATGTCCGGGCGCTTCCAGCCCGGGCAGCGGCTGAAGATCGGCGAACTGGCCGCCGACCTCAACGTCAGCGAAACGCCGGTGCGCGAAGCCATTCTGCTGCTCACCAACGATGGCGCCATCGAAATGAAGGCGGGCTACTACTTCCTCACGCGCCGCCTGTCGCTGGCCGAGTACATGGAAATCCGCCGGCTGCGCCTGATGCTCGAGCCGGTGGCCGCGGTCGAGGCCCTGCCCCATGTCGACGAGGCTTTCATCGCCGAGCTCGAGCACATCCACGCCACGCTGATCCGCGCCGAGAAGGTGAAAGACTATCCGCAGGCGGTGCAATCCAACTTCGATTTCCATTTCGCCCTCTATCGCCGTTCGGGCATGAGCCAGCTCACCGACATTCTCGAGCGGCTGTGGATCCAGGCCGGCCCGCTCCTGAATTACCTTTATCCGCACGGGCATCCCACCTATCGCGGCGAGCACCAGCACCAGCGCATCATCACGGCCCTCAAGCAGGGCGACGCCAATGCGCTCGCGACGGCCGTCGAGCAGGACCTGATCGAGGGCGGCGAGAGGTTCGTCGCCTATCTCGAAACCATCGACGGCACCGAGCCCGAACCCATCAAGAAGTCCTCGACGAAATCGGTGCGCCGCAAGCCGCGCGGCTGAACGTTTTGCATCGCGCCCGCGGCAAAGGCTTTACCCTGCGTCAAAACATCATATATCATGTATCGTGTTCACGCCCGGCCCCTGCAACGCAACGACAGGAAAAAAAATGACCGCCACCTCCATGGTAGTAACTCCTGGCAGTAGCAGTGTTCTCGAAGACGCGCGGCTGCGCAGCCGCGCCGAAAAGGTGATTCCAGGCGGCATGTACGGCCACTTGAACGCCAGGCTGTTGCCGCCGGGGTATCCGCAATACTTCGCGCGGGCGCAGGGATGCCGGGTGTGGGATGTCGACGGCAGGGAGTTCGTCGATTTCATGTGCAGCTGGGGTCCCGTCATCGCGGGGCACCGGCATCCGGCCGTGGAAGAAGCGGCGCGCCGCCAGGCCCTGCAGGGCGACTGCATGAACGGGCCCACCGCCCGCCTGGTCGAGCTGTCCGAGCGCATGGTCGCGCTGCTGCCGCACGCGGACTGGGCGCTTTTCCAGAAGAACGGCACCGACGCCACCACCGCGGCGCTGACCATTGCGCGCGCCGGCACCGGCAAGCGCAAGATCCTGCTGGCCCGCGGCGCCTATCACGGCGCGGTGCCCTGGTGCAGCCCTTCCCTGGCCGGCGTCACCGCCGAAGACCGCGCCCACCTCATCTACTTCCGGTATAACGACGTCGAGAGCCTGGAGACGGCCGCGCGCGAAGCGGGCGACGACCTGGCCGCCATCCTGGTGTCGGCCTTCCGCCATGACCTCGGCCAGCCCCAGGAACTCAAGGGATTCTCGGTGGCTCAGAAGCTGGACAAGCTCGGCATGCGCGGCAGCCACACCGGCGAACTGGTGTTCGAGGACTGCGAGGTGCCGGAAGAAAACGTCCTGGGCCAGGTCAACGGCGGCGTGAAGGTGCTGATGAGCGGGCTGGACTATGAGCGCGCCGTGCTGTCGGGCGGCCCGGTGGGCATCATGCAGGCCGTGATGGACGTGGTGGTGCCCTACATCCACGACCGCAAGCAGTTCGGCCAGCCCATCGGCGAATTCCAGCTCATCCAGGGCAAGGTGGCCGACCTTTACACCACGCTGCAGGCCAGCCGCGCCTTCTGCTACCAGGTGGGCAAGAACCTGGACCGCCTGGGCAGCGGGCACGTGCGCCAGGTGCGCAAGGACTGCGCCGCCCTCATTCTGTACACCGCCGAGAAAGCCACGTGGATGGCCGGCGAAGGCGTGCAGATCCTGGGCGGCAACGGCTACATCAACGAATATCCCGTGGGCCGCCTGTGGCGCGACGCCAAGCTGTACGAGATCGGCGCGGGCACCAGCGAGATCCGCCGCATGCTGATCGGCCGCGAGCTGTTCAACGAAACCGCCTGACGCCTTCGCCATGATCCGCACGTCCGACATCCAGCACATCGAGCAGGCGCCCGTGCCGGGCCCCTCGCCGCTGGAGGTCGCGCGCCTCATCCTGGCGGGCTTCGACCGCCACTACGCGCTGTTCCGCTACAGCGCGCAGCGCGCCAAGGCGCTCTTCGAATCGGGCGACTGGCACGGCATCCAGCATCTCTCGCGCGAGCGCATCGAGTACTACGACATGCGCGTGCGCGAGTGCGCGGGGCAGCTCGAAGGCTTTCTGCGCCGCGGTCCGGAAAGCCGCTCGGCCAACGGCTCCGACGCCCTGTCGCCGGCCCAGACCGCCTTCTGGCAGGACGTGAAGCAGGAATACGTGGGCCTGCTGGCCGAGCACCGCCAGCCGGAGTGCGCGGAAACGTTCTTCAATTCGGTGTCGTGCCGCATCCTGCACCGGGACTACTTCCACAACGATTTTCTCTTCGTGCGGCCGGCCGTGGCCACCGACTACCTGGACAGCCGCATCCCCTCGTACCGCGTGTACTACCCCGTGACGGAGGGCTTGCAGAAAAGCCTGGTCCGCATGGTGGCGGACTTCGGGCTGGCGCTGCCGTTCGAGGACCTGCCGCGCGACGCGCGGCTGCTCGCGCGCGCCGCCGTGCGCCAGTTGCGCGCGCAGCTTCCGCGCCACGTCGGGCGCCGCATCGCCAGCGACTGCCAGGTCCACGCGCTGGGCTCGCTGTTCTTCCGCAACAAGGGCGCCTATATCGTGGGGCGGCTCATCAACCAGGGCACGGCGTACCCCTTTGCCGTGGCCCTCACGCGCAATCCGGCCGGCCAGGTGCGCCTGGACGCCCTGCTGCTGGGCGCGGACGACCTGAGCACGCTGTTCAGCTTCACGCGCGCCTATTTCCTGGTGGACATGGAAACCCCCGCCGCGGTGGTGAATTTCCTGTCCAGCCTGCTGCCGCGCAAGCCCAAGGCCGAGCTCTACACCATGATCGGCCTGCAGAAACAGGGCAAGACGCTCTTCTACCGAGATTTCCTGCACCACCTGGCGCATTCGCGCGACGCCTTCGACGTCGCGCCGGGGATCAAGGGCATGGTGATGTGCGTGTTCACGCTGCCGTCCTATCCCTACGTGTTCAAGCTCATCAAGGACCGCATCGACAAAGACTGCATGGACCACGCCACGGTGCGCCGCAAGTACCAGATGGTGAAGCTGCACGACCGCGTGGGCCGCATGGCCGACACCTGGGAGTATTCCCAAGTGGCGCTGCCGCGCGCCCGCTTCGCGCCCGGACTGCTCGACGAGCTGCGGCGGCTGGTGCCCAGCCTGATCGAGGAGACGGCCGACACCGTGGTCCTGCGCCACGTCTACATCGAACGTCGGATGACGCCGCTCAACCTCTATCTGCGGCAGGCCCCGGACGCGCTGCTGGAGCCGGCCGTGCGCGAATACGGGGACGCCATCCGCCAGCTGGCGGCGGCCAACATCTTCCCCGGCGACATGCTGTACAAGAATTTCGGGGTCACGCGCCTGGGACGCGTCGTGTTTTATGACTACGACGAAATACAGCGCATGACCGAAATGAACTTCCGGCGCATTCCGCCCGCGCCCAACGAAGAAGCGGAGCTGGCCTCCGAACCCTGGTACGCCATCGGCCCGAACGATGTGTTTCCCGAGGAGTTCGGGCGCTTCCTGCTGGGCGACGCGCGGGTGCGCGACGCCTTCATGCGTCACCATGCCGATCTGCTGGAACCCGAATGGTGGCAAGCCTGCCGCGAGCGCGTGGCGCAAGGGCGGATCGAGGAATTTTTCCCTTACGATACAGACAGGCGCCTGCGCCCCGAGCCTCTCGCGGGCGCGGCTTCTTCTTAACCGGCGCTGTCCCGATCCTCACAGGAGCAAGAGTCATGTCAGATCCCATCGTTATCGTTTCCGTCGCCCGCACGCCCATGGGCGGCATGCTGGGCAGCCTTTCCGGCCTGGCCGCGCACGAGCTGGGCTCGGTGGCCATCAAGGCCGCGGTCGAGCGCGCGGGCATCAAGCCCGAGCAGGTCGAAGAAGTCATCATGGGCAACGTGCTGCAGGCCGGACAGGGCCAGGCGCCCGCCCGCCAGGCCGCGCTGGGCGCGGGACTGCCCCTGGGCGTGTCTTGCACCACCATCCACAAGGTGTGCGGCTCGGGCCTGAAAGCCGCCATGTTCGGCCACGACCTGCTGGCCGCGGGCAGCGCCAGCGTGGTGGTGGCCGGCGGCCAGGAAAGCATGAGCAACGCGCCGTACCTGCTGCTCAAGGGCCGCCAGGGCTACCGCTACGGCCACAGCACCGTGTACGACCACATGGCCCTCGACGGCCTGGAAGACGCCTACGACCGCGGCAAGGCCATGGGCGTGTTCGCCGAAGACTGCGCGAGCAAGTATGCCTTCACCCGCGAGCAGCAGGACGCCTTCTCGCTCGAATCGCTGCGCCGCGCCCGCGCCGCCACCGAAGACGGCAGCTTCAAATGGGAAATCGCCCCCGTCACCGTGGCCGGCCGCAAGGGCGACACCGTGGTCGACACCGACGAGGCCCCCGCCAAGGCCATGCCGGAGAAGATCCCCACCCTGAAGCCGGCGTTCAAGAAAGACGGCACGGTCACCGCCGCCAACTCGTCTTCCATTTCTGACGGCGCGGCCGCCATGGTGCTGATGCGCGCCTCCACCGCCGAGAAGCTCGGCGTCAAGCCGCTGGCCCGCATCGTGGCCCACAGCCAGCACTCGCAGGAACCGGCGTGGTTCACCACCGCTCCGGTGGGCGCGCTCAAGAACCTGTTCGCCAAGACCGGCTGGAAAGCCGGGGACGTGGACCTCTATGAAATCAACGAGGCCTTCGCCGTGGTGACCATGGCCGCCATGAAAGACTTCAACCTGCCGCACGAGAAGGTCAACATCCACGGCGGCGCCACCGCGCTGGGCCATCCCATCGGCGCTTCGGGCGCGCGCCTCATGGCCACCCTGGTCGGCGCGCTGCGCAAGACCGGCGGCAAGCGTGGCGTGGCCACGCTGTGCATCGGCGGCGGCGAAGCCGTGGCCATGGCCATCGAAATGCTGTAAGCCCCGCGGCGCGCGGCTGCAAGGAGACAGTCGCCGCGCGCCGTTTTCCCCTCCCACCGCAGCCCGGGCGCGCCGCGCCCGGACCGCTCCCATTATTCAAAAACAGCAGGACGGGTGGAACCCCATGCCCATCATCGATTCCCGCATCAATCCGCGGTCGCAGGATTTTTCCGATAACGCGCGCGCCATGCAGGCGCAACTCGACGATCTGAGCCGGCAACTGGCGCAGGCCGCGCAGGGCGGCAGCGAATCCGCGCGCGCCAAGCACGTGGCGCGAGGCAAGCTGCTGCCGCGCGAGCGCGTGGAGCGGCTGATCGATCCGGGCAGCCCGTTCCTGGAGCTGTCGCCCCTGGCCGCGCACGGCATGTACAACGACGAAGCGCCCGGAGCGGGCATCATCACCGGCATCGGCCGCATCGCCGGCACGGAATGCGTCATCGTGTGCAACGATGCCACGGTCAAGGGCGGCACCTACTACCCCATGACCGTCAAGAAGCACCTGCGTGCGCAGGAGATCGCGGCGCAGAACCGCCTGCCCTGCGTGTACCTGGTGGATTCGGGCGGCGCCAACCTGCCCCGCCAGGACGAGGTGTTTCCCGACCGCGACCATTTCGGCCGCATCTTCTACAACCAGGCGCAGATGTCGTCGCAAGGCATCGCGCAGATCGCGGTGGTCATGGGCTCCTGCACCGCCGGCGGCGCCTACGTGCCCGCGATGAGCGACGAGTCCATCATCGTGCGCAACCAGGGCACCATCTTCCTGGGCGGTCCGCCCCTGGTGAAAGCCGCCACGGGCGAGGAAGTCAGCGCCGAAGACCTGGGCGGCGGCGACGTGCACACCCGCCTGTCCGGCGTGGCCGACCACCTGGCCGCCAACGACATGCACGCGCTGCAACTGGCGCGCAACGCGGTGGCGCGGCTCAACCTCAAGAAGCCCCAGCCCCTCGCGCTCAAGCCGGCGCGCGAGCCGCGCTACGATCCGGCCGAACTCGACGGCATCATTCCCGCCGACACCCGCAAGCCCTACGACGTGCGCGAAGTCATCGCGCGCATCGTCGACGGCTCCGAGTTCGACGAATTCAAGGCGCGATTCGGGCCCACCCTGGTCACCGGATTCGCGCACATCCACGGCATGCCCGTGGGCATCGTGGCCAACAACGGCATTCTGTTCTCCGAGTCCGCGCAGAAAGGCGCGCACTTCATCGAACTGTGCGCCCAGCGCAAGATCCCGCTGGTGTTCCTGCAGAACATCACCGGGTTCATGGTGGGGCGCAAATACGAAAACGAAGGCATCGCGCGCCACGGCGCGAAGATGGTCACCGCTGTGGCCACCGCCGCCGTGCCCAAGTTCACCGTCCTCATCGGCGGCTCCTTCGGCGCGGGCAATTACGGCATGTGCGGCCGCGCCTATTCGCCGCGCATGCTGTTCATGTGGCCCAATGCCCGCATCTCGGTCATGGGCGGCGAACAGGCCGCCAGCGTGCTGGCCACCGTCAAGCGCGACGGCATCGAAGCCCGCGGCGGCCAGTGGCCGGCCGAAGAAGAGGAAGCGTTCAAGGCCCCCATCCGCGCGCAGTACGAGCGCGAAGGCCACCCCTACTACGCCACCGCCCGCCTCTGGGACGACGGCATCATCGCCCCCGCCGACACGCGCCGCGTGCTCGGCCTGGCGCTGTCGGCGGCGCTCAATGCTCCGATCGAGGACACGCGGTTCGGGGTATTCCGCATGTAGAGGAAGACCCACTCCCTGTGCGCTGCGCGCCCCCCTCAAGCGGGCGACGCCGGCGGACCGGCAAAGCCGGGTCCGCGGCGTCCCGGATGGACCGGCGCAAGAGGGGCGATGGGGCTGTTTGGAAGAGTGTTTGGAACGAGTTTCTGCCTGGATGACGCCATGTTCGATACCCTGCTGATTGCCAACCGCGGCGAAATCGCCTGCCGCGTCGCCGCTACCGCCCGCCGCCTCGGCATCCGCACCGTCGCCGTGTATTCCGACGCCGACGCCGACGCCCGGCACGTCGCCGCCTGCGACGAAGCCGTGCACATCGGCGGCGCCGAGCCGCGCGCGAGCTACCTGCGCGCCGACGCCATCCTGCAAGCCGCGCGCGACACCGGCGCGCAAGCCATCCACCCCGGCTACGGCTTCCTGTCGGAAAACGAGGCCTTCGCCCAGGCCGCCGCCGAAGCCGGCATCGTCTTCGTGGGCCCGCCGGCCTCGGCCATTGCCGCCATGGGCAGCAAATCGGCCGCCAAGGCCCTCATGGAAAAAGCCGGCGTGCCGCTGGTGCCCGGCTACCACGGCGACAACCAGGACCCGCAATTCCTCAAGTCGCAGGCCGACGCCATCGGCTACCCCGTACTCATCAAGGCCAGCGCGGGCGGCGGCGGCAAGGGCATGCGCGTGGTGGAAACCCCCGCCGCTTTCCTCGACGCGCTCGCCTCCTGCCAGCGCGAGGCCGCCTCCAGCTTCGGCGACGACCGCGTGCTCATCGAGCGCTACCTGCAGAAGCCGCGCCACATCGAAATCCAGGTGTTCGCGGACACGCACGGCAACTGCGTGTACCTGTTCGAGCGCGACTGCTCCGTACAGCGCCGCCACCAGAAGGTCATCGAGGAAGCGCCCGCCCCCGGCATGACCGAAGAACGCCGCCGCGCCATGGGCGAAGCCGCCGTGGCCGCCGCGCGCGCGGTCGGCTATGTGGGCGCGGGCACGGTGGAGTTCATCGCCGAGCCCGACGGCCGCTTCTACTTCATGGAAATGAACACGCGGCTGCAGGTGGAGCACCCGGTAACGGAAATGATCACCGGGCTGGACCTGGTGGAATGGCAGTTGCGCGTGGCCGCCGGCGAGCCCCTGCCGGCGCGCCAGCAGGATCTGCGCATCCATGGCCACGCCATCGAGGCCCGCCTCTACGCCGAGAACCCCGAAAAGGGTTTCCTGCCTTCCATCGGCACGCTGGCGCACCTGCGCCTGCCCCCGCACACCGCCTTCACCAACGGCGACATCCGGGTGGACGGCGGCGTGCGCGCGGGCGACACCATCACGCCGTACTACGACCCCATGATCGCCAAGCTCATCGTGTGGGGCGCGGACCGCGGCCAGGCCCGCGCCCGCATGGTGCAGGCGCTGGCCGACACGCAGGTCGTGGGCGTGCAGACCAACGTGGCCTTTCTGTCCCGCCTCATGCGCGACGAAGCCTTCGCCACGGCCGACCTGGACACCGGCCTCATCGAGCGGCGGCGCGCCACGCTGCTGCCCGAGCCCCGGCCGGCCGGCGCCCTGGAACTGGCGCTGGCCTCGGCCGCGGTGCTGGCCGCCGAAGGCCTGCCGCAGCCGCAGACGCGGCACGCCGGCGACCCCTGGGACGCGCGCGACGGCTGGCGCCTGGGCGGGCGCTACACGCGCCGCCTGCAATGGGTGGACAACGGCGCCAGCCGCGACGTGCAAATCGCCCGCGACGGCGCGCAATGGACGATCGACGCCGGCGACGGGCCGCGGGCCTTCCACTGGCAGGCGCACGACGGCGCGCTGCGCATCACGCTGGACGGACGCGAAGCCGGCGGCAACGTCGCGCTGCACGCCGGCCGCGCCTACGTCTTCGGCGCAGACGGCGCCCACACGCTCGAGCTCTACGACCCGCTGCAGCATTCCGAAGACGCCCAGGCCGACCACGGCGGCGGCCTGACCGCGCCCATGCCGGGCAAGATCATCTCCATCTCCGTCAAGGCGGGCGACGCCGTGGAGAAAGGCCAGCCGCTGCTGGTGATGGAAGCCATGAAGATGGAGCACACCATCTCCGCCCCCGCCGACGGCAAGGTCGCCGAGATCTTCTACGCCGTGGGCGACCAGGTGGCCGAAGGCGCGGAACTGGTGGCCATCGAATAGCGCCGCGCGGCGCACCGGCGGCCCAGGAAAAGGGCCGCCGACGCCGCTTTAGCTGGGCGTCAGCCCCCTCGCCTAGAATCCGGGTTCGCCCTCCGGCCCGCGCGACCATGCCCAGCCCCGATTCGACCAACCCGCTCGCCCGCCCCGCGTTCCTGCACTTCCTGACCGCCCGCGTGGGCGCGTCCCTGGCGTTCCAGATCGTGTCCGTGGCCGTGGGCTGGCAGGTCTATGCGCTGTCCGGCGAGGCGCTGGACCTCGGCCTGATCGGCCTGGCGCAGTTCCTGCCCATGGCGGCGCTCACCCTTATCGTCGGCCACGTGGCCGACCGCTACGACCGCCGCCGCATCGTCGCCCTCTGCATGGCCGTCGAAACCCTGGCCACCCTGCTGCTGGCGCTGGCGGCCTTCGAAGGCTTCGGCGGCAAGCCGCTGATCTACGCCACCCTCATCGCCATGAGCTCGGCCCGCGCGTTCGAATCGCCCACCCTGTCCACGCTGATTCCCGCCGTCGTGCCGCGCGCCTGGCTGCCGCGGGCCACGGCGCTGTCTTCCTCGGGCGGCCAGATCGCCCAGATCGCCGGCCCCGCGCTCGGCGGCCTGGGCTATGGCCTCGGGCCTGTCTGGGTGTACGGCCTGGCTTCGCTGCTGTACCTGGCGTCCTGCGTCTGCATCGCCTCGCTGCGCATCGAACGCGCCCCGCCGCGCAAGGAACCCACCACCGCGCGCACCCTGCTGGCCGGCATTACCTTCATCTTCCAGCGCCGGCTGCTGCTGGGCACGCTGTCGCTGGACCTCTTCGCCGTGCTGCTGGGCGGCGCCACCGCGCTGCTGCCCATCTTCGCCAAGGACATCCTGCACGCCGGCCCCTGGGCCCTGGGCGCGCTGCGCGCCGCGCCCGCCTGCGGCGCGGCCCTTATGTCCCTCACCCTGGCCCGGCTCAGCCTGGGCATGCAGGTCGGCCGCCTGCTGTTCGGCGCCCTCGCCGTCTTCGGCATGGCCACCATCGTCTTCGGCCTGTCGCGCTCCATTCCCCTGTCCGTCGCCGCGCTGGCCGTGCTGGGCGCGGCCGACGCCATCAGCGTGGTGGTGCGCTCCTCGCTGGTGCAGCTCAACACCCCGGACCACATGCTGGGCCGGGTAAGCGCCGTCAACACCCTGTTCATCGGCGCCTCGAACCAGCTGGGCGAATTCGAGTCCGGCCTCACCGCCGCGCTCTTCGGCGCCGTGCCCGCCGTGGTCATCGGCGGGCTGGGCACTCTTGCCGTGGCGGGGCTGTGGATGTGGTGGTTTCCGGAGCTGCGCAAGCTGCGCAGCCTGCAGGGGTAGACCCGCCGGGCGCGTCAGCGTTCCAGCCCCGCCTTCTTCGCCTGGCTGGCGATGGCGATCATGACGCCGATGCGGCGCAGCGGATCGGGCGGCAGCCAGTTGGGCTTCTCGAACGCCTCCAGGTCGTCCAGCATGGGACTGCGCCGGCCCGCGATCTGCTCGGCCAGCAGCTTGCCGTGGATCGTGCCCTTGATGACGCCCGCGCCGTTGCAACCCACGGCGGCATAGAGCCCGGGCCGGACGCGGCCGACGAAAGACGCGCCGTTGCCGGTGAGCGCCGTGGAACCGCTCCACACATACTCGAAATCGTGCGCGGCCAGTTCCGGATAGCGGCGCCGGAAGGAATCGCGCAGCAGCTGCGCCATGCGCTCCAGCGGCTGCTCGGCCTCGTAGGAATAGGCGCTGCGCACCATGAAGCGGCCGCCGCGGATGCGCCGCAGCGTGGTGCCCAGGCGGTTGGCGGGGATCACGCCCCACTGGTCGCGCTGCCCGAGCAGGGCCTGTTGCGCCGCGTCCAGCACCGGCGTGACGCCGGCATAGGTGTAGATGGTGACGAGTCGGCTGCGCAGAAAGCCCAGCTTGCGCGCGAATGCGTTATTGGCCAGGATCAGGTTGTCGGCGGTGAACTCGCCGCTGGCGCTGCGCACGGTGTAGGGGCCCGAGCCGCCGACGGCCAGCACCGGGTTGTTCTCCATCAGCCACACGTTCTGCGGCAGCGTGTCGGCCAGTCCGCGGATGAGGGCCGCGGGCTGCACGAACACATTGTTCATGGAGTGATAGCCGAATTGGTAATAGCGCGTGCCCAACCGCTCGTGCATGGCCTCGCGGTCGAGCTCCGTGTAAGCCACGCCCCACTCCCGGTACTGCGCCAGCGACGCGCGCAGGTTGCGGCAGCCCAGCTCGGTGGCGGCGGCATGGTACTTGCCCGCCACATCCCAGCCGCAATCGAACCCGCCCCGTTCGGCCAGCTCGGCCAGCCAGTCCAGCCCGGCCTGGTACATGGCGATCTGCTTGCGCGCGATCTGCAGCGGGCTGTGATGCCCGCCCATGCGGGTATTGTGCGGCAGGTTGATGAGAAAACCGGAGTTGCGGCCGGCGGAGCCCTCGCCCGCGGAGGCGGCGTCCAGCACCAGGATGGGCTCCCGCGGCTGCAGCTCCGCCAGCCTGCGCGCGGCCGCCAGGCCGGTGTAGCCGGCGCCGATCACCACGTGCCTGAAGCGCGTGTGCGGCGGCGGCGCGGTGCGCGGCGCGCGCGCGGGCAGCATGGCGTTCCAGCCGGAGCCGCTTTGATAGAGAGGATAAGTCCGCGATTGCCCTGGAGGGTGAGACATGATGATGGTTCAGTGTTGCGGTTGGCGAATCATTGGTCCGCGCGCGCCTGCAGGCTGCGCATGACTTCGTTCTGCACGATGCTCCAGATCTGCGACTTGAGCTCGATGTAGCGCGGCGAAAGCTGCACGTCGGCATTGCGCGGAAACGGCAGGTCGTTGGGAATGTCGCAAGCCACGCGGCCCGGCCGCGCGCTCATGATGACCATGCGGTTGGACAGCAGCAGCGCCTCGTCGATGGAGTGCGTGATGAAGACAATGGTCTTGCCCGCGCGCTCGTAGATGCGCGTCAGCTCTTCCTGCAGCACCTGCCGCGTCATGGCGTCCAGCGCCGCGAACGGCTCGTCGAGCAGGATGACGTCCGGATCGTTGGCCAGCACACGCGCAATGGACACGCGCTGGCGCATGCCGCCGGACAGCGCCTTGGGATAGGCGTCCTCGAAGCCCTTCAGGCCCACCATCTCGATGAACTTCTGCGCCGTCGCGCGCCGCTCGGCGGCAGAAACGCCCTTGAGCTTCAGCCCGAAGGCCACGTTCTCGGCCACCGTCAGCCAGGGAAACAGCGCGTATTGCTGAAACACCATGCCGCAATGCGGGTCCACGTCGCGCACCTCGCGGCCGTTGACCACGATGCGGCCCGCGCTGGGACGCTCGAATCCCGTGATCAGGTTCAGCAGCGTGGACTTGCCGCAGCCCGACGCGCCCAACACCACCAGGAACTCGCCGCGCTTCACTTGCAGGTCCACGCCCTGCAAGGCATGGAAAGACCCGAAGGACTTGGAAATGCCTTCGATGGAGATCATCGTGTCGTTTGCAGCCTTGCTGCCCGCACCGTTTACCGCGACCATGCCAGCACCCTGTTTTCAATGATTCGGAACACCACGTCGGTTATCAGCACCGTGATGCTGATCAGCGCCATGCCCAGCACCACCGTGTCGGTCTGGAAGAACTCCTTGCCGTTCATGATGAGAAAGCCCAGGCCCTCCTTGGCGGCCACGAGTTCCGCGGAGATCACGCAGGTCCACGACAGCCCCAGGATCACCTTGAAGCCGCTGAAGATCTGCGGCAGGCTGGCCGGCAGGATGACCATGCGCATCACCTGCGCGCCGCTCGCGCCCAGGTTGCGCGCCGCGCGGATCAGCAGCGGGTCGATGTTGCGCGTGGCCTCGATCACATACAGCAGCGCCGGCGCGAAGGTGCCCATGAACACGATGCTGTACTTCTGCGTCTCGGTAATGCCGAACCACAGCAGCGACAGCGGAATCCAGCTCATCGACGGCAGCGGACGCAGGAACGACAAAATGGGGTCGAAGGCCGCGCGGGCGCGCGGCGACGTCCCCAGGAAAATCCCCAGCGGAATCGCCAGCGCCGTGGCGGCGGCGAAACCCACCATGACCCGGCGCGCGGACGCCAGGATGTGATCCATCAACGAGCCCTGCTCCCACATGCCCGTCATGCGGGCGAACACGGAAGAGGGCGGAGGCAGAAACAGCGGATCCACCCATTGCAGGCGGCACGCGGCCTCCCAGAATAGCAGCAGCGCGATCACGGACACGCTGCTGATCAGCATCAGGTCCGGGCGGCGCTGGCGAGTCGGCGCATTCATCATTCAATCGATCCAGGCGTAAGCGGGGCGGACGCGCGGCGTCCGCCGCCGTGCCGGCAGGGCCGGCGGCATTTCGTAAACGGGGAAAGCGGAAAAACGCGGTGCAAGCGGCGGCTGCAGGCTACAGATAGGCCGGATCGACCCACTCGCGCACCGGCGGCGCCTTGTCGATCTGCCCGTAGCGCACCATCATCTCGGCCAACTTCTGCAGGCCGTCGATGTACTTGCCGCCCGGGTCCAACAGCGAGCGCTGCTCCGCCGCGCCGTACCAGTCCGCGCCCTTCACCATCTCCAGCTGGTCCGCCGGCGCCAGCTTGGTCAGCGCCACCAGCGGCGTCACCGCGCTGTCGGGCTGAGAGCGCAACTGCTCGTTGGCGCGAAAATACGCCTTCAGAAAACCCTTGACCGCCTCGGGATGCTTGTCCAGGAACGCCCGGCGCGCCACCAGCACATCCGGCCCCGGCGTCACGCCGTACTCCTTGTAGAGCGAGAACTGCGTATCATCGGCCAGCACCCGCGCGCCCGACATGCCGCGCACCGCGTTGAACTGCGGCGTCCATGCCGCCGCCGCGTCGATCTGGCCCGACTGGAACGCGGCCGGAATCTCCGGCGCCGGCACATTCAGCACCGTCACGTCCTTGTCCGCCTTCAGCCCCGACTGCTCCAGCAGGTTCAGCACCAGCAGGTGCGCGCTGGACGCGAAGGTCACGCCGACCTTCTTGCCCTTCAGGTCCTGCAGGCTGTTGGCTCCTTCGCGCACGATCAGCCCTTCCACGCGCCCGAAATTCTCCGGCACCCCGACGATGGCGAAATGCCGCGAACCGCGCGCCATCACCGCCAGCGCCGCCGGCGCGGCCGTGACCGCCATGTCGATATTGCCCGACAGCAGCGCGCTCACCCGCGCCGACGTCGTGCCGAACGATTCCCAACCCACCTCCAGGCCCTCGCCCTTGAAATAGCCCGCCTGCATCGCCAGCCATGCCGGATAATGCCCCAGCCACGCCGACCCGCCGTAGCGCACCGACTGCGCGCCCGCGGCCCACACGCGGCCGGCCAGCGGCAGCGCCCAGCGCCGCGCCCTTGATGAAACCTCGTCTCGTCTCCCGCACGTCTCTCTCCTTTTTTGCCGTCTGGCCGCCCCGACACGGACGCGGCTCCTGGGAATGGCTCTTCAACACAAGCGCATCTGCCGCCCCAGCCACGGCAGGTGCGCACTCATCTGCGGAAAAATCTCCATCGCCAGCGCCTGGCGGCCGAACTGCCAGAACATCTCCGCCATCTCCTGGAACTCGCCCTGCCGCGACACCTGGTGCAGCGTGCGCGCCAGGCCGGGCCCCGGGAGCGGCAGCACCGCCACCTGGTCCAGCCACGAGCGCCCCTGCAGCAGGCACAGCGGCGTCGTCAGCGCCCAGCCCAGATTCGCCGCGATCATCGCCATCACCACGTCGCTGGTATCGATCTCCAGGAACGGCGGCGCGGTCACGCTCGCGCGGCGCAGATGGCGCTCGATCATCGCCCCGAAATGCGACCGCCGGCTGAAGCGGATGAACGGCGCCGCCTGCGCCAGCTGGCGCAGATCCATGCGCGCGAACTCGTCCACGCGCGCCGTGGGCACCGCCAGCACGAACGGCTCCGTCAGGATTGCGCGGCGCTCCAGCCCGTCCACATCCTCCAGCGCGTCCGTGGTCACGATGATGTCCACCTGCCGGTTCAGCAGCGCCTGCGCCTGCCCGTACGCCAGCCCCGACCACACCAGCACCTGGCTCGCGCTCTGCGTCAGCCGCTTCACGATCGCCGGCCCCGTCGTCGCCGCGAACGAATCGATCATCCCGATCCGGATCGCCGGCCGGTTCATCAGGTCCGCCTCGCGCACCTGTGCGATCAGCCGGTCCACATCGTCCACGATCTGCCGCGACTGCCGCTGCAGCGTCACCCCCGCCGGCGTCAGCCGGTACGGCCGCCGCGAGCGGTCCAGCACCTTCATGCCCAGCGTGGCCTCGATCTGCGACATCGTCTGCGACACCGCCGACTGCGTAATCCCCAGCGCCTGCGCCGCCGCCGACAGGCTGTCGGCCGACGCCACCGCCGCGAAAATGCGCAGCATGCGGATATCCAGGTCCGAATCGTTCTTCAGCGCACCCATGCTGTCTCCTATGAGAAATGCTAAGAATGCCGGGATTTATCGTCAAAAAATCCTGGATGTTTAAGCAAATCTAATAGTGAGCATTAGCGCGGATGAAATCGGGCCGGGATTCCGCCCCTCGGGCGCCCCGATCGCCGCAGGACGCCCGTGATAGAGTCGAACGTCCCGCTCATCGCGTCTCCATCATGTCGACACGCATCGAAACCGGATCGCCCCGCCCGGAAAGCCCGCAGCCCGGCCCGGACGCCCCCGCCGCGCAGCCGGCACACCCCCCGGCCATCGACCCGGCGCGCACCGCCCTGCTGGTCATGCATTACCAGACCGACATCATGGCCCTGTTCCCGTCGGCGGCGCCCACCCTGCTCGCCAACACGCGCAAGCTGTGCGACGCCGCGCGGCGCAAAGGCGTCGGCGTTTACTTCGTCAAAATCCACTTCAGCCCCGGGTACCCCGAAGTCAGCCCGCTCAACCGCAACGGGCTGGGCATCAAGCGAATGGGGCTTTTCGTCCACGACCAGCTCTCCCCCGAACTCGGCCGGCGCCCCGGCGAACCCCTCATCCTCGCCCACCGCGCCAGCGTCTTCTTCGGCACCGGCCTGGAGCTGCGCCTCTCCGCCCAAGGCATCGACACCCTGCTCATGGCCGGCATCGCCTCCACCGGCGTCGTGCTGTCGTCGGTGGCGTATGCGAGCGACGCGGATTACCGGCTGTTCACGGTCAAGGATTGCTGCTATGACCCGGATCCGGTCGTGCATGAGCGTCTGTTCTCGACGGCGTTCGAGTCCCGGACGGTGGTGGTGTCGTTGGAGGAGGCGTTGGAGTTGCTTGGGTAAGAAGGCGCGGCGGAAATCGCGGGCAGACCGCATCCGGTGCGCAAGGGATAGCCGCATTGGATTGATGCCACTGCCAGCCAGACGGCAGACTCGCAGCGCACAATGCGTTGCCAGCTCAGTTTCATATGCGGATTGGCTGCCAGCCAGAACGGCTCAATGCCAAAAACGCCCATTATTCGGCTCTGCAACGTCCCCTTTCACCCCGCCACCTCCCGATACCAATCCAAAAAACTGCAAAGCGCCACATCCCCGCGGCCGTTCCGCGCTAGGATGAATGCGTGTCCTTTCAAGGAATACGATCATGGCTCCCATCTCGCAAAAACCGCTTGCCCTCAAGTCGGTTCGCCCCAATGTCATGGAGGTCGAGTACGGCGCATTTCGTGGTTATGTGGACGTTATCGACCACACTCAGCAAACGACCGTGTGCAGAACGCATTTCTGCCGCACGATCTGGCCATCGCGGGAGATGGCGGAACAGCAGGCGATGGAACTTGCCCGCGGGTTCCAGGACGCGCGCGGGTCCGGCGCGTCGAGGGCCGCGTTGCTGACGGCGGGGCTGAGCGACGCGGCGGCTGGCCGCAAGCCGCTGGAGTTCGTGCCGATCAGCCTGGTCAAGCGGCCCACGGCGCCGGTGGGCAAGCGGCATCTGCGTCTGGTTGCTTGAGCGTCCCGCCCGCCCAAGGCATTGCGGCGGAGACGCCGCACGCGGCGGGCTGAAGCGTTGCAGTGGCCGGCCATGGGCGACATGCGCCCGTGGCCGACGGCTAGCGCAGCGTGCCGACGCGGACCTGCCGCGCGCCGCAGGCCCGCACCAGCTCCGCATCGTGGCTGGCGAATAACACGACGCGGTCCTGCGCCCAGGTCTTGAACAGTCCGGCCAGCACGGCGCGGCTTTGCGCGTCGAATCCGTTGCTGGGTCCGTCCGCGACGACCACGGCCGGGCTGCCCAGGGCCGCGGCGGTCAGGTAGACCTTGCGGCGCGTGCCGGTGGACATCTGCTCGAAGCGCTTGTCCAGGTGCGGTTCCAGGCCCAGAGCGCGGGCCAGGTCCAGCACGGCGTCGTCCAGGGCGGCGTGCTTTTCCGCGGCGACCTGTTCCAACAGCCCGCGCCCGGTCTGGGAGGGGAAGGCGAGGCAATTGTCGGGCACGTAGGCCAGGCGGGCCTTGGCCTGCTGCGGCGCGTGGATGAGGGAATGTCCGTCGATCCAGACGTCTCCGCTGTCCGGGGCGAGCGCGCCCGCGATGATGGCGAGCAGGCTGGATTTGCCGGTGCTGTCTTCTTCGCACAGCGCCATGCATCCGGGCTGGAAGGTATGCGTCAGTCCCTGGAAGACGAGATGGTCGCCGTAGCGTTTGCCGAGATTGTCGATGCGTAGCATGCCGCGAGTGTACGCATGAACGCGATGGGCGGCCAGATGCCATTGCGCTTCCGGCGGGCCGCCTGAACCCCGCCGCCTCGCCGGCGCCCGACTTTCGCCAGGCAAAATTTTGCTGCGGCGCAACTTTACCTGCCTGGCGGGGCTTTCTATCTTGTTCCCGTGTTCGGCTTTCCAGGCAACCCCTCGCCATGTCGTTGCAGGACTCACCCGCCATTTCCGCTACGAAGAAGGCTTGCCGCGTACTGGCGAGCCTGTCGGACCGGCGCATCCACAGACTGACGGACATTGCGCAGCATGCCGGCCTGGACATATCGACGGCGCTGCGGATTCTGAAGGACATGGAGGTAGAGGGTTTCGTGGAGCGAGACCCGGTGAGCAAGCACTATATGCTCGGGCCGCAAGTGTATGCGATGCACCATGCCATGGTGAACGGCCTCGATCTGCGCGGGCTGGCCCGGTCGGCGCTGATACGGTTGGCGCGGCGCTTCGGGGATACGGTGATCCTGTCCGTGCCCATCGGCTGGGAGTCGGTGTGCGTGGATCTGTGCTTCGGCGACTATCCCATCCGCGCGAACTATCTGGAGGTGGGCAGCCGCCGCCCGCTGGGCGTGGGCGCGGGCAGCCTGGCGCTGCTTTCGGCGCTGGAAGAGGAAGAGGCCGAGGCGCTGCTGCCGCTGGTGCGACGAGYTGAGGCGCGTCTCCCGGGAAGAAAGCAGGCGGCCTGCGGGCCGCTTTTTTCTTTATTACCAATAGCAGTTAAGACATTCGATATTTATCGTTGGGATTCATATAACGAATTGTTAG
>NZ_LHSJ01000030.1:0-48607 GCF_001270295.1 Achromobacter sp. DMS1
GCGCCGGCTGCGCGCGCGCAGCGTGGCCTTGCCCGGCTCGTCGTCTTCGATGCGGCGCGGCAGCCAGCGCAGTCCCAGCAGCAACAGCACCAGCGTCACGACTTCCACCGAGAGCTGCGTGAGCGCCAGGTCGGGCGCCGAGAACCAGACGAAGGTCAGGCAGGTGACCAGGCCCGCGGCGCCGGCCAGCGCCAGCGACGCCAGCCGGTGGTATTTCGCCTGGTACGCCGCGGCTACGGCGCTCGTGCCGCCCACCACCCAGAGCAGCAGGAACACGGGGTCTACCGTCTGCGGCAGCCCTCCTCCCTCGAACCAGCCGCCCGCGCGCAACGGCAGCCAGGCCACGAACAGCGTGCCCAGCACGATGAGCAGCATCTGCACCTGCAGGCGCGAGGTGGCCAGCCGGCGCAGCAGCCAGGACGCCGCCACGCTGGAGCCGTCGAGCAGGGCCTCGAAGCTGCGGCGGCCGTCCAGCCGGTAGATGAAGGGCACGCGCCCGGGGTTGGCCTGCTGGTGGGCGCGCAGGGCGAGATAGATGACGACGCCGGCGGTCATGGCGACCACGCTCATGATGAGCGGCAGGTTGATGCCGTGCCAGACCGCCAGGCTGTATTCGGGCATGTCAGCGCCCAGGATGCTGCGGGCCGCCGTGGCCAGGAACGGGCCCACCGTCAGGCCCGGCAAAATGCCCACGACCAGGCACATGAACACCAGCAGCGCGCTGGGAAACAGCATCCAGCGCGGCGGCTCGTGCGGCGCGCGCGGCAGGTCGGTGGCCGGCGGCCCGAAGAAGACCTGCAGGATGAAGCGCAGCGAATACGCCACGCTGAAGGCCCCCGCCACCGTGGCCGCCAGCGGCAGGCCGGTGCGGGTGAGCCAGTCGCCGCTCACGAAGGTGGTTTCGGCGAAGAACATTTCCTTGGAAATGAAGCCGTTGAGCAGCGGCACGCCCGCCATGGACGCGGCCGCCACCATGGCGAGCGCCGCCGTGATGGGCATGGCCTTGTGCAGGCCGGAAAGCCGCGTGAGGTCGCGCGTGCCCGTTTCGTGGTCCACGATGCCCGCGGCCATGAAGAGCGAGGCCTTGAACGTGGCGTGGTTCACCATGTGGAAAATGGCCGCCACCAGGGCCAGGGAGCTGTTCAGCCCGAGCAGCAGCGTAATCAGCCCCAGGTGGCTGATGGTGGAATAGGCCAGCACCCCTTTCATGTCCTGCTGGAAGATGGCGGCGTAGGCGCCCAGCACCAGCGTGACCAGCCCTGCCCCGCCGATGATCCAGAACCACTCGTCGGTGCCGGACAGCACCGGCCAGAACCGCGCCAGCAGGAACACGCCCGCCTTCACCATGGTGGCCGAGTGCAGGTAGGCCGACACGGGCGTGGGCGCGGCCATGGCGTTGGGCAGCCAGAAATGGAAGGGAAACTGCGCGCTCTTGGTGAGCGCGCCCAGCCCCAGCAGGACCAGCACGGCCGGATACCAGGGGTCGGCGCGCACCAGGTCGCCGGCGGCCAGGACGCGGTCCAGGTCGTAGCTGCCCACGATGTGGCCCAGGATGAGCACGCCGGCCAGCAGGCACAGCCCGCCCGCGCCCGTGACCGTCAGCGCCATGCGGGCGCCGCGCCGCGCGTCCAGGCGGTGGTGCCAGTACGCGATCAGCATGAAGGAGGCCAGGCTGGTCATTTCCCAGAACATGACGAGCTGGATGAGGTTGCCCGAAAGCACCACGCCCAGCATGGCGGCCATGAACGCCTGGAAAAAAGAGAAGAAGCGCGGCACCGGGTCTTCCGGCGACATGTAGTAGCGCGCGTACAGCACGATGAGCGCGCCCATTCCCGACACGATGAGGGCGAACAGCCAGGCGAAACCGTCCATGCGCAGGGTGAACTGCAGGCCGAGGGCGGGCGCCCAGGGCATGTCGGCCCGGATGACCTTTCCGTGGGAGATGTCGGGATACAGGCTGATGACCAGCAGCGCACAGGCCAGGGCGATGATGCCGGCCAGCCATGCTTCGGCGTTGCGAGCATTGGACGGCAGCAACGCGGCGCACAGGCTGCCGGCGAAAGGCAGAGCGAGTATCAGGATCAGCGACATGGCGTTCCGAGTGTGTCCGGGCCCCCCTTCCGCGGCCCGGGACAGCGGAAGACGAAACAGCCGGGGAGGTGAAAACGGACGGAACCCTCAACCGGAGCGTCGCTGCACGGCACGCGGCCCGCTCGGGGCCTCACCTACGTCATTGAAGGCGTGGACGGAAACATGCGCAACAGTTTTCTTGCAAGACCCGGCCGGGAATCTCACCCGGAAAAATATCAGATTCTTGTAAGTTATGCAGGAATTTGTGCGCGTACCGGGCCGATCGCAGCATGATCGCTGCGCAATCGTTGCGCAGCCGCCGGCCCGCGCTGCGGGTTCCTCCGCATATCGGACTGTGACATTTTTGTGTGCAATTGCGCCCACGAAGCGCGCAGAAGCCGGATGCGGCCCTGTTCCGCGCTTCGGGGCGCAATGTGTCCCGATTTTGGACACAGGCGCCTCCCGATAAAGAACCGACGATTCCGGAGAAGACACTTGAACCTGCTGACCCATGCCAAGGCCGCCCTGGCCGCCGCCATTGCCGGGCTCTGCCTGGCGGCTCCCGCCCAGGCCGCGGACGCCTACCCGAACAAACCCATCCGGCTCATCGTGCCCTTCGCGGCGGGCGGCACCACCGATATCGTGGCCCGCATCGTGGCCGAGGGCCTGACCCGCGAGCTGGGCCAGCCGGTCGTGGTGGAGAACCGGGGCGGCGGCGGCGGCTCGATCGGCGCGGACGCGCTGGTGCGTTCGGCGCCCGACGGCTACACCCTGGGCGTGGCCACCGTCAGCACCATGGCGACGAACCCGGCCACCAACCCCAACAACCCCTACGACCCCATCAAGGATTTCACGCCCATCACCAACCTGGTCAACGTGCCCAACGTGCTGACCGTGAACCCGAAGGTGCCGGCCAAGACGCTGGCCGAATTCATCACCCTGCTCAAGAGCAACCCCGGCAAGTACAGCTACGCCTCCTCGGGCACCGGCGGCATCAGCCACCTGGACGGCGAGCTCTTCAAGTCGCTGACCAACACCGACATGGTGCACGTGCCCTACCGCGGCTCGGGCCCGGCGCTCAACGACACGATCGCCGGCCAGGTGAATGCCCAGTTCGACAATCTGCCCTCCTCGCTGCCCCACATCCAGGCCGGCAAGCTGCGCGCCCTGGCCGTGGCCGCGCCCAAGCGCCTGCCTTCGCTGCCCGACGTGCCCAACTTCGCCGAGGCCGGCCTGCCGCAGATGGACAACATGGCCTGGTACGGCCTGGTCGCCCCGGCCGGCACGCCCAAGGCCGTGGTTGACCGCGTGCACGACGCCGCCGTCAAGGCCCTGAAGGATCCCAAGATCGCGCAGCGCCTGGCCGACGGCGGCGCGCTGGTCGACGGCAACACGCCGGCCGAGTACGCCGCGCAGATCAAGCGCGAGCTGGAACTGCGCCAGCGCATCGCCAAGGAACGCAACATCAAGCTCACCAACTGAGGCAGCGGCGGCGCGCCGGGGCTTGCCCGGCGCGCCCGGCCCGCTTGACGGAAACGCGCGGGTGGTASCWGACGGTGCGCATGCGCTTCAACCCCAACCTGACGCAGTCGTGGTTCGGGCGCTGATGGAGATCATCAACAACGTCACCATCCTCTCCATCATTCTCACCGGGCGGCGCTGATACGCGAACGCGAGCACGGCACCATCGAGCACCTGCTGGTCATGCCGGTGACGCCCTCGGAGATCATGGTCGCCAAAGTATGGTCCATGGGGCTGGNCGATGTGGCGCCCGAAGTGATTCATCTTGGCCGCGGTGGGCGGCTTGATGGAATACTTCAGCTTGTACTTGCCCGGGCCTTCGAGCTTGACGTTGTCGCCGTAGTGCGGCCCGTCGTTGGCGACCATGGGCATGAAGGTGCCCTTCTGCACGTTCTGGCTGCCCACCTTCTGGATTTCGTAGTCGACCACAAGGTACGGCACCCATTCGCCTTCGGGAAAGCCCGTCTTGTTGCCGGCGGTAGCGTGGATGTCGGCTTCCAGGTGTACGTCGGAATCCTTGGCGTCGCGCATCATGCCGGGGGGTCCATTTCAATGGGCTGCAGATACACCGCGCCGATTTCCATGCCGCCCTTTTCCACGGGCTTGCCGATAGGGTATTCGGCCGCTTGCGCCGCCGACACGCTCAAACCGACGAACGCCAATGCCAAGGCTTTTRGTGATCGAGGATCCGGGCCGGTGGCGGTCCTCATCCTCCTGTGCGTGGCCCTGGCCGCGGGGGCCGGCCCGGTGTCGGCCTACCTCGACGACGCCGCCCGCTCGCTGGACCAGCCCCGCACCTATATCGACGCCGTCATGGCGGCGCAGACCGTGCGCGGCATGCAGGGAGGAAGCTGATGCGCCGACTCTATTTCCTGTTCCTGCCCGTTTTCCTGTTCGTCCTGTGGCTGGTGCTCAACCAAAGCCTGTCGGCCGGGCAGATCGCGCTGGGCATCGCGCTGGCGCTCTGGTTCACCTGGGCCGCGTCGCGGCTGCGGCCGCTCAAGGCGCGCCCGCACCGTCTCTGGAAGGCGGTGCCGCTGTTCCTGCATGTCACCCTGGACATCATCAAGTCGAACCTGGCCGTGGCGCGGCTCATCCTGAACCCCCGGCCCAACGACTTCTCGCCCGGGTTCATCATGATTCCGCTCACGCTGCGCGACCCGCACGGGCTGGCCATGCTGGCCTGCATCGTCACCTACACGCCGGGCACGGTGTGGGTGGATCTCACCGAAGACCACCGGCTCAAGCTGCACGTGCTCGACCTGCAGAACGAGGAATACTGGGTGCGGCTGGTGCAGCAGCGCTACGAGCGTCCGCTCAGGTCTTGCGGCGTGGACGCGCCCGCGAAGGCCAGCGCCGCCGGCCCCAGGTCGAGGTCGAACAGGCGATTGCCGAGGCGCGATTGGTAGTAGTAGTCGCGCTTGGGCTGCGCGGTGGCGACGATTTCGATCTGCCGCCTGTTGAGGCCGAAGCCCTCGTAGATCGTGCGAATCTGCGGCTCGGTCGCCTGCGGGTTGGGCAAGAAAATCCGACTCGCGCAGCTCTCGATGATCGCGGGCGCGATGCTCGAATCCTTGATGTCGGCAAGGCTCTGCGTGGCGAAGATGACGCTGACGTTCTTCTTGCGCAGCGTCTTGAGCCATTGCCGGATGCGCGCGGCAAACACCGGGTCATCGAGGAACAGCCACGCTTCATCGAGGATCAGCAGCGTGGGCGCCCCGTCAAAGCGTTCATCGAAACGCGCAAAGAGGTAGTGCAGCACGGCCATGACGGCGGCCTTGCTGTGCATCAGTTCCTCCATCTCGAAGCACTGCACGTCGGCCATGCCTAGCCGGTCGTGGTCGGCGTCCAGCAGCTTGCCGTGCGCGCCGCCGAGCACATACGGCGCGAGCGCTTGGCGTAGTGCGTTGGACTGCAAGAGCACCGACATGCCGGTCATGGTGCGCTGCTCCACCGGCGCACCGGCGAGGCTCCCCAGCGCCGACCAGATGGCGGCCTTCTCGTCCGGGCCGACCGCCACGCCTTCATGCAGCAAGCGGCCTTCGATCCATTCGGCAGCCCAGGTGCGGTAGCCCTCGCGGTCGATGCGCGCGAGCGGCTGGAAGGCGATTTCGCCATCCGTGCCGAGGTCGTAGTGTTCGCCGCCCAGGCCGAGGATGGTGGCACGCATGGAGCGGCCCATGTCGAAGGCGAAGATGCGCGAGCCGCGATAGCGGCGGAACTGCATCGCCAGCGTGGCGAGCAAGACCGACTTGCCCATGCCGGTCGGGCCTGCTACCAGCGTGTGGCCAACGTCGCCGATGTGCGTCACCAGCCGGAACGGCGTGGCGCCATCGGTGCGCGTGACGATCAGCGGCGGGCCGCCGAGATGGTCGTTCTTCTCCGGGCCGGCCCATACCGCCGACACCGGCATCATGTGCGCCAGGTTCAGCGTCGAGACGATGGGCTGGCGCACGTTGGCGTAGGCGTTGCCCGGAATGGACGACAGCCATGCATCCACGGCGTTGAGCGTTTCGGGAATGGTGACGAAGCCCCGGCCCTGGATGGCACGCTCCACCATGCGCAGCTTCTCGTCGGCTGCGCCGGCGTCCTCGTCCATGACGGTGACGGTCGCCGTCAGGTAGCCGAAGGCGACTTGATCGCTGCCCAGCTCCTGCAAGGCAGCATCCGCGTCCGCCGCCTTGTTGTTCGCGTCGGTATCGACCAGCGGGCTTTCCTGCTGAAAGATCGTTTCGCGCAGCAGCGCGATGACGTTCTTGCGCTTGGCGAACCACTGGCGGCGCAGGCGGGCGAGTTCTCTTTCCGCCTCGGCTTTGTCGAGGCAGAGAAAGCGCGTGCTCCAGCGGTACGCAAAGCCAAGGCGGTTGAGGTCGTCCAGAATCCCCGGCCAGGTCGAGGGCGGAAATCCCCGCACCGACACCACGCGCAGGTGCCGGTCGCCCAGCATGGGCGCCAAGCCACCGACAAGTGCGGAGTCGGTCAGCAGCGCGTCGATGTGGAACGGCACTTCGGGCACGCCGACGCGATAGCGCCGCGTCGAGATGGTCGCGTGCAGGTAGGTCAGCGTCTGCGCGTCATCGAGCCAGTCAATCTCCGGCATCACGCCGTCGAGCAGGTCAAAGATGCGATCCGTTTCTGCGGCGAAAGCTTGCAGCCGCTCGCGCCAGTCCACGCCGTCGGTAGGCCGGTTCTCGTACAGCATCCCCGCCGCGCGGGCGTGCGATTCCTCGGGCGGCAGGTACACCAGCGTCAGGTGATAGCCGCTCTCGAAGTGATTGCCCGAGTCCTCGAATGTGGCCCGGCGTTCCTCGTCCACCAGCCACGACAGCGGCTCGGGGAACGCCGAGTGCGGATAGTCGGCGGCGGCGCGGCGCTCGGCCTCGATGAATAGCGCCCAGCCCGACCCCAGCCGGCGCAGCGCGTTGTTCAAGCGCGCCGACGTGGCGATCAGCTCGCCTTGCGTGGCACTGTCGAGGTCAGGCCCGCGAAACCGGGCCGTGCGCTGGAAACTGCCGTCCTTGTTCAAGACGACACCCCGCGCGACGAGTCCGGCCCAGGGCAGCCAGTCGGCGAGCAGTGCGGGCCGCTGGCGGTATTCAGCGAGGTTCAGCATGGCATCACCTCACACGTCCAGCAGCGGGCGGTGTTTGATGTGCCGGGCGAACACGGCCATGAACTGTGGATCGACGCGCGCACCCCATACCGCCAGCGAATGGCCGACGATCCAGAGCACGACGCCAGGAATCCACAGTTGCAGGCCCAGCCCGACGGCGGCGGCCAGCGTGCCGTTGGCAATCGCCACCGTACGCGGTGCGCCGCCTAACAAGATCGGCTCGGTGAGCGAGCGGTGCAAAGGCACCTCGAACCCTGCCGCGAAGCTGTCCGGGCCGCTCATACGACAGCCCCGCCAGAGAACGAAAAGAACGACAGGAAGAACGAGGACGCGGCGAACGCGATGGACAGACCGAACACGATCTGGATCAGCTTGCGGAATCCGCCGGACGTGTCGCCGAATGCGAGCGCGAGGCCCGTGGCGATGATGATGATGACGGCGACGATGCGCGCCACCGGCCCCTGGATGGATTCAAGGATGGATTGCAGCGGACCTTCCCACGGCATCGAGGAGCCGGCGGCCTGTGCGGTTCCAGCCAGGAACAGCAGCAGCGCGGCCAGCAGCAGCCCTTGCCCCGCAGGGCGGGCCAAGCAGCGCAGCCGCGCGAGACGCAAAGCCGGATTTGCAGAAAAACGGAAAGCAGGAATGGTCATCTGCGTCATGGCAGTTCTCCAGTTGAGTCAGGGGATGGGGAGGTCGCCGCAGCGGGTGCGGCATCGGGAGGTGGCGGCAGCTCGGGAAACGGCGTTTCCAGCGCGTCCGCCAGTTGGTAGCCCACGCCGTCGAAGCCGACGACGCGGGCGATGCTCTCGATGCGGCGCTTGCGCCCGCGACCGGCGATGTGGATCACCACGTTGACCGCCTCGGCGATCAGCGCACGCGGCGGGTTCACCGCCACTTCGAGAATCAGTTGCTCCAGGCGCAGCAGCGCGCCGAGCGCGGAGCCGGCATGGATCGTGGCGATGCCGCCGGGGTGGCCCGTGCCCCACACCTTGATGAGATCCAGCGCCTCGGCGCCGCGCACCTCGCCGACGACGACGCGATCAGGGCGCAGGCGCATGGACGAGCGCACCAGTTCGGTCATCGACACCACGCCTGCGCGGGTGCGCAGCGGAACGTGGTCGCGGGCCGCGCATTGAAGTTCCACCGTGTCTTCGAGCACCAGTACGCGGTCGCCGGTGGCGGCGATTTCGGCGAGCAAAGCATTGGCGAGCGTGGTCTTGCCGCTGCTGGTGGCGCCGGCGATCAGGACGTTCTGGCGCTCGCGCACGGCGCGAACGAGAAAGCCCGCCTGGGCGCTGGTCATCATCCCGTCGATGACGTACCGCTCCAGCGGGATCACGCCGATGGCCCGCTTGCGCAGCGCGAAGGCCGGCCCCGGTGCAGCCGGCGGCAAGATGCCCTCGAAGCGTTCTCCCGTCTCGGGCAACTCTGCCGACAGCAGCGGTTGGCCGCGGTGTACCTCCGCGCCGACGTGGGCGGCCACGAGGCGGATGATTCGCTCGCCGTCCGCTTCGGACAGCTCCACGCCCATCGGTGCGCGCCCGCTGGAAAGCCGATCCACCCAAAGGGTGCGATCGGGATTCAGCATTACTTCCACCACGTCCGGGTCTTCGAGCGCGGCGGCGATCAGCGGCCCCATCGCCGTGCGCAGCATCTGGATGCGGCGGTCGAACGACGTGGTGCTCATGGACTGCGGAACGGCGCTCATGACGCACGCTCCTGCGCTTTGGCGACTACCGCCGCGTCCTCCATCCGCATCGGGTCGGGGTGCAGTTCTTCCACCACGTCACGCACCAGGCTTCGCCCACGTAGCAGGTGGCGGCCCAACTGTTCAACGAACTGCTCGAACCGCGCCTTGCCCTGGGCGCGGGCGGCGTCTTGGTGCGCCTCGGGAACAGGCGTGCTCACGGTCAGGTAGTAGCGGATGAACAGCGCCAGCGTTTCGATCTGGATGTTCTGGTCGCGCTCCATGCGCTCGGCCTGGCGAGACAGGCGATCCAGCCTCTTGGCGATAGCCGCCTCGCGCTGGTCGGCGGCATCGGGCGACAGCCACGATGCGAGCGCCGCCGCGACGATGGACGACTTGGACACGCCCTTCTTGGCGGCCAGCTCATCGAGCCGCTTGGCGTGCTCCGGCTGGATAAAGAGGTTCAGGCGGTAGTGGCTCATAGCTCGATTCCGTCGTTGGGGTCGAGGGAAGCCAGCCGGGCCGTGCGCTGCATGGCTGGATCGAGCTGGCGCGGAAGGGGAAGCGGCAAGTCGTCGTCATCGAGCAGCCCAAGGTCGGCCGTGGGCGCGGCCAATTCGGGGTCGTAGGCGACGGCCTCAGTTAGTTCGGGCTGGCGGCGCGGGCCACCGTCGTCGGCCGAACCCAAGTTCTCCAGGCCATCGGCGGATGCCGTGGCCGGCGCAGGGGGTGCAGCAGGAATCACCAGCCCGCTCCAGTCGTCGGCGCGGGCCGGCGGCGCGTCGGCGTACTGCCCATCCGCCGGCGTGGGCGGTGGCAGCACGCGGCGCTTGAAATTGGCGTCCGCGTAGTAGCGCAGCTTCTTCGCCTTGATCGGCGCGACGCTGGACACCATCACCACCGCCTCGTCAGGCGGAAGCTGCATCACCTCACCCGGCGTCAGCAGCGGGCGCGCTGTTTCCTGCCGCGACACCATCAAGTGGCCGAGCCACGGGGCCAATCTGTGGCCGGCGTAGTTGCGTTGCGCGCGCAGCTCGGTGGCGGTGCCCAGCGTTTCGGAGATGCGTTTGGCGGTGCGCTCGTCGTTGGTGGCGAACGTCACGCGCACATGGCAGTTGTCGAGGATGGAGTGGTTTTGCCCATACGCCTTGTCGATCTGGTTGAGCGACTGCGCGATCAGGAAGCTGCGGATGCCGTAGCCCGCCATGAAGGCCAGCGCCGTCTCGAAGAAGTCCAGGCGCCCCAGCGCCGGGAACTCGTCGAGCATCAGCAGCAGCTTGTGGCGGCGCGCGATGCCATCGGAACCATCGAGCGATTCGGTGAGCCGCCGCCCGATCTGGTTGAGGATCAGGCGAATAAGCGGCTTCGTCCGCGAAATGTCCGAAGGCGGCACCACGAGATACAGCGACACCGGATACTCGGCCGCGATCAGGTCGGCGATGCGCCAATCGCAGCGCGAGGTGACTTCGGCCACCGTCGGGTCGCGGTACAGGCCGAGGAACGACATGGCGGTGCTCAACACGCCGGAACGCTCGTTGTCCGATTTGTTGAGCACTTCGCGCGCCGCCGATGCGACGACCGGATGCGGCCCATCGCCGAGGTGCGGCGTGGTCATCATCCGGTGCAAGGTCAGCTCGAACGGGCTGGCCGGGTCGGACAGAAAGTTGGCGACACCGCGCAGCGTCTTGTCTTCGCTCGCGTAGAGGACATGCAGAATGGCCCCGACCAGCAGCGCGTGTGAACCGCCCCGTCTTCCCTAGACACTCGTGAGCCGTTGGGAATGGCGTTGCTCGAACTCTATCGGAGATAGGCCGCCAGCAGTGCCGTGGCGACGTCTGGGGTTGTAGAACATCTCGATGTAGTTGAAGACGTCGGACCTGGCTTGCTCGCGCGTGGGGTAGATCTGGCGACGAATGCGCTCACGTTTGAGCAACTGGAAGAAGCTCTCGGCGACTGCGTTGTCATGGCAATTTCCGCGACGGCTCATGCTGCAACTCAGGTTGTGATCTCGCAAGAAGGCTTGCCATTCGTGGCCAGTGAACTGGCTGCCCTGATCCGAATGGATCAAGACCTGTTGCTTGGGTTGACGCCTCCACAGCGCCATCATCAGTGCATCGAGCACCAGTGCGGTGTCGATGCGATGCCCCATTGACCAGCCAACGACCTGGCGCGAGAACAGGTCAAGGACGACGGCCAAGTACAACCATCCCTCATGGGTGCGGATGTAGGTGATGTCAGTGACCCAGGACTGATTGGGCGCATCGACCGTGAATTGCCGCTGGAGATGGTTGGGGGCCACGACAGCGGGCTTGCCCCCACGGCTGCCAGGCCGGCGGCGATAACCTGTCTGTGAGCGCAACCCTTCGCTTTTGAGCAGTCGCGCCACGCGATGTTTACCGCAGCTCTCTCCCAGTTCACGCATGTCCAGCGTGAGCTTGCGATAGCCGTACACGCCACCACTTTCCAGCCAGGCTTGCTTGAGCAAGCCCAGCAGGCGTTGATCATCCATTGCGCGTGGACTGTGCGGTTGGACTTGCCAAGCATAGAAACCGCTGGGGTGCACACCCATCATCTGGCATAGCCGGCGCACGCTGTGCTCGTGGGCGTGGCGTTTGATGAATGCGTACTTCACCCGGACTGCTTGGCAAAGTACGCTGCGGCCTTTTTTAGGATGTCGCGCTCCTCGGTCACACGCTTGAGTTCGGCCTTGAGCCGACGCAGCTCCTCCGACTGCGAGGCCTGCGCTTGACGCTGCTCAACAGGTTGCTGACGCGCCTTGATCCACTGGTACAGGCTGTGTTGGCTCACGCCCAATCGCTGGGCCACCTCGGCGACCCGGTGACCGCGCTCGGAGATCTGCTTGACCGCCTCGCTCTTGAATTCTTCTGTATATCGTTGATTGCTCATGGCACCTCCTATTGGGCCTCAGGTTTGAGGCTCCGAGGTGTCTAGGAAATCAGGGGCGATTCATTACATTCAATTCATGTGCTGTCATTTAGAGCCAGTCAAAGATTAGGTGCCGTTGGGAGAAAGGATGCCAAGCCACGCAACGCTCGCCAGAACCAGAACGGCTAACGTCGCCTCCGTGAACAGACTCTGCCGTAGCTTGACGACCGCTTGTGCGTGGTTGCCTGTTCTCAGTGCCGCCTCCAGACTTGGGCTCAGTCGAAACCGATTGGCTGCCGCCAGCGCGAGCATTCCTCCGAACAACAGGAGTTTTCCTACAAGCAGGCGGCCATAGAGCGTTGAGAAGAGCGGATCAAGTGATGGCCCAGCGATCAACAGGTAGTTCAGGGCTCCAGTCACCACGAGTGCCGCCACGATCACCGTACCTATCCGGGCGAAACCATTGGATGTTCGGCTCAGGATCTCTACTGAGCCTTGCCCGGTATTTGGTTTGTTGGCCGCAAGCACCAAGAACGCGATCAATGCGCCTACCCAGGCACCGGCCGCCCAGAGGTGCGTGATGTCCGAAGCGAGATGAATGTATCCGCGCACGCCGTCATCCATGGCGCCATGTCCCGCCCATGCAAGGGTCGCCAACGCCACACCGCTGGAAGCGGCCATCGCTGCAAAACGCAGTGTTGACTTCATGCGCAACACGGCGACGAGCACGCACACCAACAGAGCCAGGATGCGAATGCACCAGGCGATGCCCATGTGCGTGCCCGTAATGAGCATGTCGAAAACGTGCGTTGACAGTTCCGCGTAGCTTTGGGCGCCGGACATGGCCTTGGCCATGACCGTCATGCCCCACATCGACAGGGCAATGCCGATGGCAGCGGATGCGCCAATGAGTACGCGATAGCGGCGCGAGATCGTCGAGGATCGCTCGTCGTTGCCCAAAGCATAGAGACCGAACATGGCGACGCCAAACGCCGCCGCCAGGTCCAGATAAAGCGCCAGGCGCAGGACGATGGTCAACCAATCCCCGGCCATGGGCTTACTTCACCTTGAAGGTGAAGTTACCCGTGATCGGATGCGTGTCCGAGGAGACGGCACGCCATTCGACGCGATAGTCGCCCGGCTGGAGCGCTTGTGCCGGCGTGATGACCATGGTCTTGCCGTCGCCGGCACCCGCGACGCTGGCGTTGATCTTCATCGGGCCATGGCTCGCCATTCCCGGCATGCCCGTCATGACAAGGCTCGCGGCGGAGAACTGCGGCACCAGCGTTTCGGAGAACTTCAGCTCAATGGTGGCTGGCGCGGAAACCTGCGACTTGTCGGCCGGCGTCGAAGATACCAGCGAAGGATGCGCGAATGCGGCGGTGGCGAACAGGCCAGCAGCGATCGGCGCGACGAGCTTGGCGATGAAATGTGAACGGGTCATAGAGGTTCCTACCTTGATGTGTGAGGGTGGTTTAAGAACGAAATGCCGAGATAAGGCTTGCGCCTTCGCAACGGCGTGGAACGAAAGAAACGGCTCGCTGGTCGATAGCAGGCTCCTGTTGGCTCTGAAAGATGTCTTGGTCACAGTCGGGTCGCTCTCAGCCGCAAGGCGTTGCCTACGACCGATGCCGAACTCAGGCTCATCGCCAATGCTGCGATCAGGGGCGACAGCAACCAGCCCGTGAGGGGATAGAGAACCCCAGCGGCGACGGGGATGCCCAGCGCGTTGTAGAAGAAGGCGAACATGAGGTTCTCCTTCATGTTGCGCACGGTACTCACCGAGAGCGAGCGAGCGACAGCGATGCCACGCAGATCGCCTTTGACCAGCGTGACCTGCGCGCTGTTCATCGCCACGTCGGTTCCGGTTCCCATGGCGATGCCCACGTCTGCCTTCGCCAAGGCCGGCGCATCGTTGATGCCGTCTCCGGCCATGGCGACGATGCGGCCCTCTCTCTGCAAACGCTCTATCAACATGAGCTTGTCCGCCGGCTTGACTTCACCATGCACCTCGTCGATGCCCAGGCGTGCACCGACGGCTTTGGCGGTGGTCTGCCCGTCCCCGGTGGCCATGATGACCCGCAGGCCCGCAGCCTTCAACGCGGCCAGGGCCTCGGGGGTGCTGCCCTTGACCGGATCGGATACGGCGAGCAAGCCCGCGAGCTGCCCGTCCACAGCCAGATACATGACACTGGCCCCTTCGCCGCGCAGAGCTTCTGCCTGGGGTATGAGCTGCTCAACCGACACGCCAGACTGCTCCATCAGCACCGTATTGCCCAACGCCAGTTGCCGGTGCTCAACTTTCCCGCGCACGCCGATGCCCGTTCCCGATTCAAAGGTCTGAGGCTTCACGAGTTGGAGGCCCTGGGCACGCGCGGCCTGCACGATGGCGTCGGCCAGGGGGTGTTCACTGCCCTGGTCCAGGCTGGCCGCAAGACGCAGCACCTCATCGTTCGTAAAGCCGGGCGCTGCGACGACCTGATCGAAAGCAGGTCGGCCTTCGGTCAGGGTTCCTGTCTTGTCGATGACGAGGGTATCGACCTTGCGAAGATTCTCGATCGCCGCGGCATCGCGGAACAGCACCCCCTGCGTGGCGCCACGGCCCGTTGCGACCATGATCGACATCGGCGTGGCCAGACCCAGCGCGCACGGGCAGGCGATGATCAGGACGGCCACCGCATTGATGAGTCCATAGACCCAGGTGGGCTGCGGCCCGAAGAATCCCCAGACAAAGAGCGTCGTGACCGCAATGGCGACGACGGCCATCACGAAGTAGCCGGCAACGACATCGGCCATGCGTTGCATCGGCGCCTTGGAACGCTGCGCCTGGGCGACCATCTGCACGATCTGCGACAGAACGGTGTCCGAGCCGATCCGCTCCGAACGCATGACCAGCGCGCCACTGGTGTTGAGTGTGGCCCCGATGACCTTGTCGCCCACGCGCTTGCTGACGGGCAGCGGTTCGCCAGTCAGCATGGACTCGTCAATCGAGCTGCTGCCCTCGTGCACGATGCCATCCACCGGCACCTTCTCGCCGGGTCGGATGCGCAGCAGGTCGCCGACGTGCACATGGCTGAGCGGCACGTCTTCCTCGCTGCCGTCCGCATTGATGCGCCGTGCGGTCTTGGGCGCCAGCCCCAGCAGCGACTTGATGGCCGCCGAAGTCTGGGAGCGGGCTTTGAGTTCCAGCACCTGGCCGAGCAGGGTCAGCGAGATGATGACGGCGGCGGCCTCGAAATACACGCCGACCCGTCCCATGGACATGAAGGATGCCGGAAACACTTCTGGCGCAACGGTTGCCACGACGCTGTAGATGAATGCCGCACCTGTTCCCAGGCCGATCAGCGTCCACATGTTCGGGCTGCGGTTGACCACGGACAGCCAGCCGCGGGAGAAGAAGGGCCAGCCGGCCCACAGCACGATCGGCAACGACAGCACCAACTCGACCCAGCTCTGCGTGGCCATGTCCATCAGGTGCAGCCGCTCACCCAGCATCGCCAGCGCCAGAACCACGAGCGTCAACGGCAAGGTCCACCAGAAGCGATGCGAGAAGTCACGCAGCTCCGGGTTGTCGTCATCGAGGTCGGGCAGCAGAGGCTCCAGCGTCATCCCGCACTTGGGGCAGGTTCCCGGATGATCTTGGCGGATCTCCGGGTGCATCGGGCAGGTGTAGATCGTTCCGGGTGCGGCTGGCGTTGGCGCCTGGGCCGGTGGCACCACCGTGCTGGCGTGGTGATGCGGGGCATGGCCGCTGCCGGTGCTTGTGCCCGCGCCTCCGCCCACGAATCGCGCCGGATCGGCGTCGAATTTGCCCTTGCATCCGGTGCTGCAAAACAAGTACGTGTTCCCCAAGTGCGTGGAGCGGTGCTCCGACGCTGCCGTGACTGTCATGCCACACACCGGATCGCGCGTCGCGGCATCGGGCTGCGAGTGGCTTGAGGACCCGCCCGCGTCGTCACTGCCAGCATGGCTGGCGTGATGGTGGTGCGTGTGCGGGTCGGACGTTGTGGCACCCGCCGCCATGCCCGCGTGCTCATGTCCTGAAGACTTGCTGGATGAATTCATAGTGACAAGTGCCCTTCGCCGTTAACCGTTGGTGTCTGGTGATCGCAGCAGGCCGCAGGCGCGCAAGGAGACAAGCGCGGCGTCGCGTTCTCGCCCTGTGCGAGTGCCTCGACTCATTGCTTCTGCTCCTTGGAGGCTGCGGCACCTTCCTCCCTCTGACGCGCGGCATGATCGTGTCCGCCGTGGCCGTGACCACGGTGCATGAACAGGTGCATCAGCGGACAAGCCGCCAGCAGCAGGAAGGGGAGATAGCCGGCAACATGTGCCGTGTGCTCCTTGAGCAGGAAATACGCGGCGACAGCGGCGATGATGAGGAACGCCACGCCGTAGCGCGATCGCCAGAACCGGGGCCGATCGCTGGGGGTCTGTGTGTGCTGATGCTGCATGGCATATCTCCACGGAGAAGGGTTGATGGATGGTCAGCGATGCGACTGATAGACCGTGCTACTACCGTTTTTCCCGATCAGCAGCACGTCGTAGGCGTCCTTGCGTCCACCATAGGCCGGACCATCCATGCCGGGCGAACCGACCGGCATGCCCGGCGCCGCGAGGCCGATGGCCTGTGGGGCTTCACGCAGCAAGCGTTGAATGTCCGAGGCAGGCACATGACCCTCGATGGCATAGCCGCCGATCTGCGCCGTGTGGCACGAACCGTACTTTTGCGGGATGCCCAGCCGTGTGCGCGCTGCCGTGTTCCCGGTGTCAAGAACCTGCACATCGAAGCCTGCGCCTTGCAGATGTGAGACCCAGTCCTTGCAGCATCCGCAACTCGGGTCCTTCCACACCTTGGCGATCGGTCGGCTCTGCGCCAGGCTTGGCCCTGCGAGTGCCATCACCAACAAGCCAGCGATCAATGCTTGCCGTCTCGGCACCTTGCCCTGGTTTCTGTCGATGTGCATGTTCGTGGATTGCCTCTCATCAGTTGCTCAAACCCGGAAAGTCCTAGAACCAGAATCGCACGCCAGCGACCCAGCGCGTCTGCTGCGTGCGGCCGCCTTCGGCGCGCACATAGTCCGCTGTGCGTCCGAAGCTGCCCGCCCGTTCCACGCCGATGTAAGGGGCGAACTGGCGACTGAATTCATAGCGCAGGCGCAAGCCAGCAGACGCTTCGGCCAGGCCCTTGCCGATACCGCGTTCCGGGTCGTCCTTGCCATAGAACTGCAATTCGGCACGAGGCTCCAGAATCAGTCGCTGGGTCAGCAGCAGCTCGTAGCTTCCTTCGACACGCAGCGCAGTACGTCCGCCACTTCCCACGTAGCCTGTCGCCTCCAGCTCGAACCAGTAGGGGGCGAGGCCCTGGATGCCGAAAGCCAACCATTGACGGCTGGGGCCTTCTCCGTTATCCACCCGAACGCCGAGTTGGGTGTCCCAGTACGGTGCGACGGCGTGCCCCCAGAGAAGCTCGGTACGCGATTCTTCGAGCTTTCCTTTGGCGATATCGCCTTCGGCCTTCACGACGGCCTTGTTGTAGGTCGTCCCATACCACGCCTGGAGGTCGTAGGCCGTGGAATCGTCCCCTTTGCGCGTGAAGCGGCGCTCCAGGGTTTCGCCGCGCAGCGAGAAGAACTTGTGTTCGTCGGCCAGCATCAGCCGCGGCACACCGGGTACGGCGTAGTCGCCCGAGCCCAATGTCAGGCCGTTGGAGTAGCCATGCGGATCGCGGGCGTCAGGAGGCGCCGACCCGCCCTGCATCTGCATGTTGCCGTGATCCATGGCCGGGGCTGCGGTGGAGCCGCTCGCCGGCGCCGCGTGACCCGCGTGCGGATCGGCGGCAGGAGGCACGGTCTGAGTGGATGGCGCGGCCGTTTGAGCGTCGGTCTGGCCGTGCGCTGCATGGTCGTTCTGTGCTTGTGCCTGGGCGGCGACGCTTACCAGGGCCAGGAGCGTCGTGGCCAGTGCGCGAGTGGGGAGTGCTTTGGACATTCTTGGTCTTCCTTGTGCGCTGGGTTCAAGACACCACGACTTCGCGGAACATGCCGGCATCCATGTGGAACATCAGGTGGCAGTGCCAAGCCCAGCGGCCGAGCGCGTCGGCTGTCACCAGGAAACTGATGCGTTGTGCCGGTTGCACCGGCAGGGTGTGGCGGCGCGCCAGGAAGCGACCGTCGGGGCTTTCCAGCTCGCTCCACATGCCGTGCAAGTGCATGGGATGGGTCATCATGGTGTCGTTGTGCAGAATGACCCGCAGCCGCTCACCGTGTTTGAAGTGCACCGGCGTGGACTTTCCGAACTCCAGTCCGTCCAGGGACCATGCGTAGCGTTCCATGTTGCCCGTGAGGTGCAGTTCGACCTCCCGACCAGGGCCTCTCTTGTCCAACGGCCCCGACGGGGTATGCAGATCCGCGAGGGTCAACACGCGCCGACCGTTGTTGCGCAGTCCGATGCCGGGGTCATCGAGATTGGTGCGCGCCATGTCAACGCGCATGTCCGTGCTGGCACCGTACTCGGTGCGAGCGTGGCGAGCAGTGGTGCTGGGCACGGCCAGTCCCCCCGCAGCCGCGGCGTGCTGGCTGTGATCCATCGCCATGCCACCGTGGTTCATGGCGCCGTGGTTCATGCCAGCCATCGCCCCATGATCCATCCCGGACATCGAACCCGAGCCCATGCCGGTCATCCCAGTCATGCCCGTCATGCCCGTCATGCCCGTCATGCCCGTCATGCCCGTCATGCCCGTCATGCCCGTCATCCCGGTCATCTCCATGGCCTGGCCGGACCCGCCGTGGTCCATGCCCCCCATCATGCCGCCCATCATGTCGTTCATGGTCAGCCATTCGACCGGATCGAGGGCAGGCACGGGCGCTTGAAGACCTTCGCGCACGGCCAGCGTGGCACGCGCGTAGCCTGTCCGGTCCATCGCCTGGGCGAAGATCGTGTAAGCGTCATCCCGTGGCTGGACGATCACATCGACGGTTTCGCCAGGACCGAATCGGAACTCATCGACCGTCACCGGCTCCACGTCAACACCATCGACGTGCACCACCGTGAGTTTCAGTCCGGGAATGCGTACGTCGTAGAAGGTGTTGCCCGCACCGTTGACCATGCGCAGCCGCACGCGCTCACCCGGTCGGAACAGCGCCGTCCAATTGCCGGCGGGGGTGACGCCGTTGGCCAGATAGGTCAGCGTGGCGGCAGACAGATCGGCGAGATCCGTCGGATTCATCCGCATCTCGTTCCACATCTTGCGCTTGTCGATCGCAGCGGCCATGCCGTCGCGCGAGGCGTCCCGGAAGAAGTCGAAGACGGTAGGTTGGTTGTAGTTGTAGTAGTCGCTTTGGGACTTGAGCTTGGTGAACACCCGCATCGGGTCTTCGTCGGTCCAATCCGAGAACAGCAGCACGTGGTCACGGTCGGCGCGGATGGTCTCGGTGCCAGCGGGGTCGATGATGATCGCCCCGTACATGCCCGTGAGTTCCTGGAAGCCGGAGTGCGAGTGGTACCAGTAGGAGCCGCTCTGCTGAACCTTGAAGCGGTACGTGAAGGTCTCGCCGGGAGCGATGCCATTGAAGCTGATGCCCGGTACGCCATCCATCTGATACGGCAGGATGATCCCGTGCCAGTGGATGGATGTGGCTTCACGCAGCTTGTTGGTCACACGGATTGTGACGGTGTCGCCCTCGCGCCAACGCAAGGTCGGCGCCGGCAGCGAGCCGTTGATGGTCGTGGCTACGCCCGGCTTGCCAGTGAAGTTCACGGGCGATTCGGCGATCACCAGGTCGAACTCGGTGCCCTTCAGAACAGGAGCGGCACCGCGCGTCGCGGAGCCTTGCTGGGCAAATGCCCTGAGCGCCGGGGTGGACAGCCCGGCCAGGACGCCGCCAGCGGCCAGCCCCTGAACAAAACGCCGACGAGACAGGCCCAGTGGGGGCACGATTACAAAGGGCGAACGAGGCGGCATGGCCTGAAATCCTCCATAGATAACTTGAAAGTCGTCTTTAGAGCCGCCTTTGGTCTTGGGCGGCACGGTTCGACGCATGGAGGTCATGCTATGGAGTGACCACTTTCGGATGAATGACCCTTGGATTACATTCATGTAATGGTCGCGTCATCTTCGTGGCAGGAAGCGACTATTACATTGCCCCTAAGAAGCAAATGAATGGGGCATCGTGGGCGGCAAAATTCCTTACGTCGCAGCGATTTCATGGGGCATGCGATGAAGCTGTTGGTCGTTGAAGACGAGAACAAGACGGCGGATTACGTCCGCCAAGGTCTCATGGAGGCGGGGTTCGTCGTGGATCTGGCGCGCAACGGATTGGACGGACACCACTTGGCCATGAGCGAGACCTACGATTTGGTGGTCTTGGATGTCATGCTGCCGGATGTCGATGGCTGGCGCATCGTGCGTTCGCTGCGAGATGCTGGCAAACAGGTCCCTGTGCTATTTCTGACCGCACGTGGCAGCGTGGATGACCGCGTCAAGGGGTTGGAACTGGGGGCAGACGACTATCTCGTCAAGCCGTTCGCGTTCTCGGAATTGTTGGCGCGGGTGCGGACGCTGCTGCGACGCGGAAGCGCTCCGAGCCAGCCTGATCGCATCCAAGTTGCCGATTTGGTGCTGGACTTGCCGCGCCGACGTGCAACGCGCGCTGGTCAGCGCATCAATCTCACCAGCAAGGAGTTCGCGTTGCTCGAACTGCTGGCACGCCGAAAGGGTGAAGTTCTGCCGCGTTCGTTGATTGCGTCTCAGGTATGGGACATGAATTTCGACAGCGACAGCAACGTTATTGATGTGGCCATCCGTCGTCTGCGCGCAAAGATCGACGATGCGTTCAATCCAAAGCTCATCCACACTGTCCGCGGCATGGGATACACGCTCGATGCGCCTGATGATGACCTCGCGCCATAAGCCACGGCGAAGCCGTCCCGCGTCGCTTGCATTGAGGGTCACGGCCCTGGTTGGCATTGCCACGACCTTGGTATTTCTTGCGTTCAACTGGGTTGTCGTTAGATCCTTGGAGCACCACTTTGCCCAACAGGACGCCCATGAACTTGACGCAGTGGTCACGGCCTTGGCAGAGCCGTTGCGACAGATCGCTAATGACATGGACAAAGATGAGTTGCGGCAGCATTTAGCCAATGCAGTGGCAGGACATCATGGGATGACCTATGGCGTCTATGATCGGTCGGGCAATACCATCTATGCCACGCCGGGTCCTGACCTGTCGAAACTTGCCAGCGGCAAAAAATTGGTCAACCGCATCACCGCCGACGATTTGACGGTGTGGCAAGAGAATCAGAGGTCTTATCGAGGTGTGGCGCTACAACTGCCTGCCGACAATTCGGCGGCACCTGGCTACCGCATCGTTGCCGCCATGGACATCGGCTTTCATCTCGATTTCTTGGCAGAGTTCAAGCGCATGCTCTGGTGGGCGACCTGCCTTGTTCTCTGCATTGCGCTCGGGGTGGCTTGGCTGGCCGTGCAATGGGGCCACCTTCCAATCCGCAAGGTCAACGAGGAGATTCGCACGATCCGATCTTCAAAGCTGGATGTGAGACTTGATCCTCTTGACGTACCTATAGAACTGGCTGAACTTGTGGTCGCCTTCAACGACATGTTGGCCAGAATCGAGGAAGGGTTTGTCCGCCTGTCGCACTTTTCCGCCGACATTGCGCATGAGTTGCGTACACCCGTTACCAACCTGATTACGCAGTCCCATGTGGCGCTCGGGCAACCCCGCAGTGCAGAGGAATATCGGGAGATCCTCTACTCCAACTTGGAGGAGTTTGATCGCATGAGTCGCATGATCGGCGACATGTTGTTTCTAGCTCAAACGGAAAATGACCCTCGAAATCTCCGTCTCGGCGAAATCGACCTGGCTGAGTTGATCCGAGGTTTGTTTGACTACTTCGAGGCATTAGCTGAAGACCGCAACATCACACTTTACGCAAAGGGTGCTGCCGAACCAATACGGGCGGATCGTGAGATGTTGCTGCGGGCGCTCAACAATCTTCTTTCCAACGCAATCCGTCATACTCCCTATGGGTCGCGTATTACAGTCGCTTTGGCGCAAGATGAGCGATGGACAACGATAAGTGTCGAAAATCCGGGCGAGCGAATTTCGGAGGCTGATCTGCCGAAGTTATTCGATCGCTTTTTCCGAGTAGATCCTGCCCGCCAACGAAAGAACGCAGGTGCAGGGCTAGGGCTGGCCATCGTCAAATCAATTGCCGAAGCTCATGGTGGACATGTGCAGGCAACGTCCAGCGATACAGCGACTAAATTTGATCTAACGCTGCCTCGCATCGCTTAGTTGGCCTCTCGCCATTGCGGGAGAATGCAGATCGTGGATGGGCGCAGTTTCGACTCGTCGGAAGCAGGTTGCTCGTCAGATGATGGACATGCCTTTCTGCCGTCCAATCTCCCATGACACGCCACCGCCGCGTACAGTGGCAGCAAGTTGCTGACCTAGCCGTTGCTCGATCACTGGTTTCCACGGCACTAGGCTGAATCCCATGCCGTCATCGAGCATCGCGTAGCGCCCGCTGGCGAGCATGACGCTGCGCCGGTAGATGCCGGCCACGCGCTGCCCATCGGCCACCGGGCGATGCTCCAGGCCGGTTTCGCCGGCAATGTCCTTCGCGGCCTGTGCCAGTTCCCGGTTGCGCAGCGTGCCCAGCAGGTTTCGGGCGAGGATCACGCGCTGCCCGCGCCGCTCGGCCAGCCCCTGTTCGGCAAGGAAGTCGGCGCGTTTCTGCAATGCCTCCTTGACCTCGCCGCCAAAGCCCAGGTCCCCCAGGCCCGAGCCGCCGCCGATCAACTGCTGGTCGAGCCAGGTGGCCCCGATCACGCGCGCCTGCCGCTCGATGGGCAGGTGCGATTTCAGCTCTACAGCCACGCCGCCCAGGCGCTGCGCGTCGTACTGATGGCCACGCTCGGGCAGATCGTCCGGCACCTTCCATAGCCCTTCGGCCACGCGCTCCACGATGCCGGCGCGGCGCAGGGCTTCGAGTCGGCGGATGTGGGCCGCGACGACTTCCTGCGGATCACGGCCCGGCACGGCCTGACCCTGCGCGACGGCCAGGTGATGGTCGGTGCGGTATAGACCGCCGCTCGCCAGTGCGGTGATGTTCCTGTCGGCCGCGCGCACGTCGGCCGATCCCTTCACCTCCACTACGGCGCCGGCCGGATAGTTCGCCAGTTCATCGTGTGCGTTGAGCGCGACGTAGTGGGCCTTGCCGTCCACGCCGTCGATGACCAGATAGCCCCGGTCGCGCAGCTCGTCGGCCAGCCCCTTCGCTGCCACGCGGCCGAGAATGGTTCGGCCACCTCCATCAGCATCTTGGCCCGGCTCGAACACCGCCAGCTCGCGCGGCTCGCCGCGCATGGCCCGCTGCATGGTGCGGATGATGTCGCCACGCTCGCCCAGGGCGCGCAGGGTCTTTTCGGCATCGGCATGGACAGCCCAGGTGCCCGGCTGCATCTCGTCAGCCAGGCCCAGGCGCTGCAAGCGTTGCAGGCGGCCGATCAGCAGCAGGCGCTGGCGTTGCAGCCGCGGTTCGTTGAACCGTTCGACATGCACCAGGCCATCGTCGCCCAGTTCGCGTTTGAGCGTGCGATCCAGGCTCGTCCATCGCTCCTGATCCACTTCACGCTGCAAGGTCTGCTGGATCTCCCGCTCGGTGCGTGGCCCCAGCCATTCGGTCGCCAGCTCGGACGCGCGATGCCGGAAGCCATCGGCGATGTAGTCGCCCGCGATGATGAGGTCTTTGCCCGTGTCGTCGCGTCCGCGCACGATCAAGTGGGTGTGCGGGTTGTCGGTGTTCCAGTGATCGACCGCCACCCATTCCAGCCGTGTGCCCAGGTCGGCTTCCATGCGGCCCATGAGATGCCGCGTGTAGGTGCGCAGGTCGTCCAGTTCCGCGCCATCCTCCGGCGAGAGGATGAAGCGGAAATGGTGCCGGTCGTCGGCGCAGCGTTCCTTGAAGGCGTCGAGGTCGGCAGCATCGGTCTGCGGCCCATAGGCTTGGCCTGGCTCGCCATCGCGGCCGGCGCCGTCGCGCTCGATGTAGCGCAGGTGCTTGGCGAGCGACTGCGGACTGGCCCGCTGCTGATTGACCAGCAGCGTCTTGATGGTCACGCGCCGCGACATGGGCGTGAGCTTCGCGCCCGCGAAGCGCGCCGCCGTGTGGCCGCGTCCCAGCCGCGAGCCGGGCCGCTGGCCGATGCCGGCGCCCTTGCCACTGCCGCCAGGACGGCGCACCGCCGACTTGCCGCTGCTGGCCTTTCCTGCCTGCTTGAGCACCTTGGAAACGAAGCCCTGGCCCCGGTTCTTCGGGGCGCTGGGGCGGATGCGGAAATCGTCATCGCGGCGGTTGGTCATGGCTGGGCTCCCTGCAAGCTCTGGCGTGTCCGGGCGTGCGAAGCACGCGGATATGCCTGCATTGGCGCGGGCCTCGCGCCCCACACGGCACGGTGGCGAAGCCGCTCCGTGCCGCGCCACCCCCATGTGCAGACAGGCTTTCGACGCGGCCCGGTGCCGCGTCCTTTTGTCTTGCCTTCCGCTTTTGCCCTTCGCTGGCGCTCCGGGCAGCGGCGGCCCGGCGGCGCTGCGCGAGCAGCCAGCGCGCCGGCGAACGCGCGAACAAGCGCGATGAGGGCCGCAGGCCGGGCGCGTTCGAGGCAAGACGCCTGCACGTTGGACGGCTGCGCCGAAGGCAGCGCGAAGTGCGGTGCCCAATGCGCAGGATTGGCGCCCGCACTGCACGCCCCGACGACACAGCGACNGTCGTGCTATCAGGCGTGCGGGGTATCGTGCTATCAGGCGTGGGCCTATCGTGCTATCAGGCGTGCCGATCGGCCGCAAATCCGCGCCAGCATTGGGTTTGCGCGCGCTCTAACTTCCCTAACTTAATTTCTCTAACTTTTAGTAGAGAAACGCCGCTGCGGTGGACAACCATCACTCGGCTCCAAGCGCAGCAGCAAAAGTCCGGCTTTCCAACACGGAGGGCCAGGCCATGATCGTCGCGCTGCTCAACCAGAAAGGCGGCGTGGGCAAGACCACGCTCGCCACCCACATCGCCGGCGAGCTGGCGATGCGCGGCCAGCATGTCGTCCTGCTGGATGCTGACCCGCAGGGCTCCGCGCTGGACTGGACACAACGCCGAAGCCAGCAAGGTTTGCCTAGGCTGTTCAGCGCCGTGGGCCTCGCACGCGAAACGCTGCACCAAGAGGCGCCAGAACTCGCCAGGCGGGCCGATCACGTTGTCATCGACGGCCCACCGCGCATCGCCGCCTTGGCGCGCTCCGCGCTGCTGGCGGTCGAGCGCGTGCTGATCCCGGTGCAGCCCAGCCCCTACGATTTGTGGGCCAGCGCCGAGATGGTGGCGCTGATCCGCGAGGCGCAGGTGTTTCGGCCTGCGCTGCGCGCGGCCTTCGTCATCAACCGGCGCGTCAGTACCACCGTGATCGGGCGCGAAGCGCGCCAGGCGCTGGCTGACCAACCGCTTCCTGCGCTGCGCGCGGAAGTGCATCAGCGCATCGTGTTCGCCGACAGCGTGGCCGCTGGCCGGCTTGCACGCGAGACGGCGCCGTACAGCGCCGCCGCACGGGAAATCACCGCCCTTTTGGATGAACTGCTGCGGTGGACGACATGACTGCGAAGCCGCCACCGAACAGCAAACGTGCGGCAAAGCGCGTCGGCATCGGCGCGCGTCCGCCCGCGAATCCGCACGCCGAGGCGTGGATTCGCCAGGGCGACGCCGATGCGCTGGGCAAGGGCGACCTCTACACGGCTCGCTTGACCCTCGACATCACGCCCGCGATGCGGGCGCGCATCAAGGTGTCGGCCTTCACGCAAGGCGTGACCGTGGCCGACCTGCTGCGCGGCCTGCTGGAGCGGGAGTTTCCAGAACACCGCAGGGAGAACACCCCATGACCGCATCCGCTTCGCCTGCCGCTGGCGCGGCTACGGATGCGCCACAACCATCACCGGCCGCACTCGCCGGTCGGCCTGTCAGTGCGCCGCTGACGCGCGTGGCGCTGGCTTACATCGAACTGCGCTTCAAACTCTACCTGCGCTTCGGCGAACCGGCGCGCACGCACCAGCTCGACCGCTGGCGGCGCTGCGCGGTGTTCCTGCCGGGCACCATGTTCTGCCGCATCCGCTGGCAGGCCAACGACTACGGCACCGTTCGCTGGCAGCTCATGGTCATGCAAGCTTGCACGCCGCTCGACGCGGCGCAGCGCATCCCCGGCGTGCAGCCGGGTGCGCGCCTGCTACTCCACGCCGAAGGGGAGAACCAAGTGCGTGCGGTGTTGGAGCGCATCGACGCCATCGAGGCGCTGGGCATCGCGCCTGTCGCCGCTTCGCCCGCCTACTGGCGCACGCTCGCCAACCGGCTCGCTGCGCGCCTGCCACTGCCCGAATACACCGCCGAGCGGCACGCAGCCTGGCTGACCGGGAGGGCGCTGCCATGACCGCCGTTTCGACTGCTGGCACCGCACCGCGTCCTCGCTCGCCCCGCTCACGCTTGCGCGCTCGCCTCGTGCTCGCGGGCCTCGCCGCCTGCGGCCTCGCTGCGCTGGCCTGGGCATCCTTCGTGCATCCGCTGCCGCGTCTGACCTACAACCCGTCCGACAGCGTTGCGGTCGGCTGGTATCGCGTCGATCCGCAGCGCCACGGAACCGGCTCGCTGCCACGTTCTTTGTCCGTGGACAGCATCGTGCTGGTGCCGCTGCCGCCAGACGCCGCAATGCTGGCTGCGCAGCGCGGCTACCTGCCGACCCGCGTTCCGCTGCTCAAACGTGTGGGTGCGGTCGCGCCGCAACACGTCTGCATCGTCTCCGGTCAGGTACGCATTGACGGCGTACCTTCGGCCGCCGTGCTGCCTGCCGACCGGCTGGGCCGGCCGCTGCCATCCTTGCAGCTGTGCCGCCGCCTTCGGCCTGGCGAACTGTTCCTGTTGAGCGTGACCAATCCGACATCGTTCGACAGCCGCTACTTCGGCCCGATCAGCGCATCCACCGTGATCGGCATCGCGCATCCGGTGTGGCTGGAGTCCCGCCCATGATGGCCGTCGACTCGCTGCACGTTGCCGTGCATCTCATCGTGCCATCGGACGTGTCGTGCTGCTGGCCGTCGCTGTGTCGTCGGGCGTGCAGTGCGGGCGCCAATCCTGCGCATTGGGCACCGCACTTCGCGCTGCCTTCGGCGCAGCCGTCCAACGTGCAGGCGTCTTGCCTCGAACGCGCCCGGCCTGCGGCCCTCATCGCGCTTGTTCGCGCGTTCGCCGGCGCGCTGGCTGCTCGCGCAGCGCCGCCGGGCCGCCGCTGCCCGGAGCGCCAGCGAAGGGCAAAAGCGGAAGGCAAGACAAAAGGACGCGGCACCGGGCCGCGTCGAAAGCCTGTCTGCACATGGGGGTGGCGCGGCACGGAGCGGCTTCGCCACCGTGCCGTGTGGGGCGCGAGGCCCGCGCCAATGCAGGCATATCCGCGTGCTTCGCACGCCCGGACACGCCAGAGCTTGCAGGGAGCCCAGCCATGACCAACCGCCGCGATGACGATTTCCGCATCCGCCCCAGCGCCCCGAAGAACCGGGGCCAGGGCTTCGTTTCCAAGGTGCTCAAGCAGGCAGGAAAGGCCAGCAGCGGCAAGTCGGCGGTGCGCCGTCCTGGCGGCAGTGGCAAGGGCGCCGGCATCGGCCAGCGGCCCGGCTCGCGGCTGGGACGCGGCCACACGGCGGCGCGCTTCGCGGGCGCGAAGCTCACGCCCATGTCGCGGCGCGTGACCATCAAGACGCTGCTGGTCAATCAGCAGCGGGCCAGTCCGCAGTCGCTCGCCAAGCACCTGCGCTACATCGAGCGCGACGGCGCCGGCCGCGATGGCGAGCCAGGCCAAGCCTATGGGCCGCAGACCGATGCTGCCGACCTCGACGCCTTCAAGGAACGCTGCGCCGACGACCGGCACCATTTCCGCTTCATCCTCTCGCCGGAGGATGGCGCGGAACTGGACGACCTGCGCACCTACACGCGGCATCTCATGGGCCGCATGGAAGCCGACCTGGGCACACGGCTGGAATGGGTGGCGGTCGATCACTGGAACACCGACAACCCGCACACCCACTTGATCGTGCGCGGACGCGACGACACGGGCAAAGACCTCATCATCGCGGGCGACTACATCGCCGATGGCTTCCGGCATCGCGCGTCCGAGCTGGCGACCGAATGGCTGGGGCCACGCACCGAGCGGGAGATCCAGCAGACCTTGCAGCGTGAAGTGGATCAGGAGCGATGGACGAGCCTGGATCGCACGCTCAAACGCGAACTGGGCGACGATGGCCTGGTGCATGTCGAACGGTTCAACGAACCGCGGCTGCAACGCCAGCGCCTGCTGCTGATCGGCCGCCTGCAACGCTTGCAGCGCCTGGGCCTGGCTGACGAGATGCAGCCGGGCACCTGGGCTGTCCATGCCGATGCCGAAAAGACCCTGCGCGCCCTGGGCGAGCGTGGCGACATCATCCGCACCATGCAGCGGGCCATGCGCGGCGAGCCGCGCGAGCTGGCGGTGTTCGAGCCGGGCCAAGATGCTGATGGAGGTGGCCGAACCATTCTCGGCCGCGTGGCAGCGAAGGGGCTGGCCGACGAGCTGCGCGACCGGGGCTATCTGGTCATCGACGGCGTGGACGGCAAGGCCCACTACGTCGCGCTCAACGCACACGATGAACTGGCGAACTATCCGGCCGGCGCCGTAGTGGAGGTGAAGGGATCGGCCGACGTGCGCGCGGCCGACAGGAACATCACCGCACTGGCGAGCGGCGGTCTATACCGCACCGACCATCACCTGGCCGTCGCGCAGGGTCAGGCCGTGCCGGGCCGTGATCCGCAGGAAGTCGTCGCGGCCCACATCCGCCGACTCGAAGCCCTGCGCCGCGCCGGCATCGTGGAGCGCGTGGCCGAAGGGCTATGGAAGGTGCCGGACGATCTGCCCGAGCGTGGCCATCAGTACGACGCGCAGCGCCTGGGCGGCGTGGCTGTAGAGCTGAAATCGCACCTGCCCATCGAGCGGCAGGCGCGCGTGATCGGGGCCACCTGGCTCGACCAGCAGTTGATCGGCGGCGGCTCGGGCCTGGGGGACCTGGGCTTTGGCGGCGAGGTCAAGGAGGCATTGCAGAAACGCGCCGACTTCCTTGCCGAACAGGGGCTGGCCGAGCGGCGCGGGCAGCGCGTGATCCTCGCCCGAAACCTGCTGGGCACGCTGCGCAACCGGGAACTGGCACAGGCCGCGAAGGACATTGCCGGCGAAACCGGCCTGGAGCATCGCCCGGTGGCCGATGGGCAGCGCGTGGCCGGCATCTACCGGCGCAGCGTCATGCTCGCCAGCGGGCGCTACGCGATGCTCGATGACGGCATGGGATTCAGCCTAGTGCCGTGGAAACCAGTGATCGAGCAACGGCTAGGTCAGCAACTTGCTGCCACTGTACGCGGCGGTGGCGTGTCATGGGAGATTGGACGGCAGAAAGGCATGTCCATCATCTGACGAGCAACCTGCTTCCGACGAGTCGAAACTGCGCCCATCCACGATCTGCATTCTCCCGCAATGGCGAGAGGCCAACTAAGCGATGCGAGGCAGCGTTAGATCAAATTTAGTCGCTGTATCGCTGGACGTTGCCTGCACATGTCCACCATGAGCTTCGGCAATTGATTTGACGATGGCCAGCCCTAGCCCTGCACCTGCGTTCTTTCGTTGGCGGGCAGGATCTACTCGGAAAAAGCGATCGAATAACTTCGGCAGATCAGCCTCCGAAATTCGCTCGCCCGGATTTTCGACACTTATCGTTGTCCATCGCTCATCTTGCGCCAAAGCGACTGTAATACGCGACCCATAGGGAGTATGACGGATTGCGTTGGAAAGAAGATTGTTGAGCGCCCGCAGCAACATCTCACGATCCGCCCGTATTGGTTCGGCAGCACCCTTTGCGTAAAGTGTGATGTTGCGGTCTTCAGCTAATGCCTCGAAGTAGTCAAACAAACCTCGGATCAACTCAGCCAGGTCGATTTCGCCGAGACGGAGATTTCGAGGGTCATTTTCCGTTTGAGCTAGAAACAACATGTCGCCGATCATGCGACTCATGCGATCAAACTCCTCCAAGTTGGAGTAGAGGATCTCCCGATATTCCTCTGCACTGCGGGGTTGCCCGAGCGCCACATGGGACTGCGTAATCAGGTTGGTAACGGGTGTACGCAACTCATGCGCAATGTCGGCGGAAAAGTGCGACAGGCGGACAAACCCTTCCTCGATTCTGGCCAACATGTCGTTGAAGGCGACCACAAGTTCAGCCAGTTCTATAGGTACGTCAAGAGGATCAAGTCTCACATCCAGCTTTGAAGATCGGATCGTGCGAATCTCCTCGTTGACCTTGCGGATTGGAAGGTGGCCCCATTGCACGGCCAGCCAAGCCACCCCGAGCGCAATGCAGAGAACAAGGCAGGTCGCCCACCAGAGCATGCGCTTGAACTCTGCCAAGAAATCGAGATGAAAGCCGATGTCCATGGCGGCAACGATGCGGTAGCCAGGTGCCGCCGAATTGTCGGCAGGCAGTTGTAGCGCCACACCTCGATAAGACCTCTGATTCTCTTGCCACACCGTCAAATCGTCGGCGGTGATGCGGTTGACCAATTTTTTGCCGCTGGCAAGTTTCGACAGGTCAGGACCCGGCGTGGCATAGATGGTATTGCCCGACCGATCATAGACGCCATAGGTCATCCCATGATGTCCTGCCACTGCATTGGCTAAATGCTGCCGCAACTCATCTTTGTCCATGTCATTAGCGATCTGTCGCAACGGCTCTGCCAAGGCCGTGACCACTGCGTCAAGTTCATGGGCGTCCTGTTGGGCAAAGTGGTGCTCCAAGGATCTAACGACAACCCAGTTGAACGCAAGAAATACCAAGGTCGTGGCAATGCCAACCAGGGCCGTGACCCTCAATGCAAGCGACGCGGGACGGCTTCGCCGTGGCTTATGGCGCGAGGTCATCATCAGGCGCATCGAGCGTGTATCCCATGCCGCGGACAGTGTGGATGAGCTTTGGATTGAACGCATCGTCGATCTTTGCGCGCAGACGACGGATGGCCACATCAATAACGTTGCTGTCGCTGTCGAAATTCATGTCCCATACCTGAGACGCAATCAACGAACGCGGCAGAACTTCACCCTTTCGGCGTGCCAGCAGTTCGAGCAACGCGAACTCCTTGCTGGTGAGATTGATGCGCTGACCAGCGCGCGTTGCACGTCGGCGCGGCAAGTCCAGCACCAAATCGGCAACTTGGATGCGATCAGGCTGGCTCGGAGCGCTTCCGCGTCGCAGCAGCGTCCGCACCCGCGCCAACAATTCCGAGAACGCGAACGGCTTGACGAGATAGTCGTCTGCCCCCAGTTCCAACCCCTTGACGCGGTCATCCACGCTGCCACGTGCGGTCAGAAATAGCACAGGGACCTGTTTGCCAGCATCTCGCAGCGAACGCACGATGCGCCAGCCATCGACATCCGGCAGCATGACATCCAAGACCACCAAATCGTAGGTCTCGCTCATGGCCAAGTGGTGTCCGTCCAATCCGTTGCGCGCCAGATCCACGACGAACCCCGCCTCCATGAGACCTTGGCGGACGTAATCCGCCGTCTTGTTCTCGTCTTCAACGACCAACAGCTTCATCGCATGCCCCATGAAATCGCTGCGACGTAAGGAATTTTGCCGCCCACGATGCCCCATTCATTTGCTTCTTAGGGGCAATGTAATAGTCGCTTCCTGCCACGAAGATGACGCGACCATTACATGAATGTAATCCAAGGGTCATTCATCCGAAAGTGGTCACTCCATAGCATGACCTCCATGCGTCGAACCGTGCCGCCCAAGACCAAAGGCGGCTCTAAAGACGACTTTCAAGTTATCTATGGAGGATTTCAGGCCATGCCGCCTCGTTCGCCCTTTGTAATCGTGCCCCCACTGGGCCTGTCTCGTCGGCGTTTTGTTCAGGGGCTGGCCGCTGGCGGCGTCCTGGCCGGGCTGTCCACCCCGGCGCTCAGGGCATTTGCCCAGCAAGGCTCCGCGACGCGCGGTGCCGCTCCTGTTCTGAAGGGCACCGAGTTCGACCTGGTGATCGCCGAATCGCCCGTGAACTTCACTGGCAAGCCGGGCGTAGCCACGACCATCAACGGCTCGCTGCCGGCGCCGACCTTGCGTTGGCGCGAGGGCGACACCGTCACAATCCGTGTGACCAACAAGCTGCGTGAAGCCACATCCATCCACTGGCACGGGATCATCCTGCCGTATCAGATGGATGGCGTACCGGGCATCAGCTTCAATGGCATCGCTCCCGGCGAGACCTTCACGTACCGCTTCAAGGTTCAGCAGAGCGGCTCCTACTGGTACCACTCGCACTCCGGCTTCCAGGAACTCACGGGCATGTACGGGGCGATCATCATCGACCCCGCTGGCACCGAGACCATCCGCGCCGACCGTGACCACGTGCTGCTGTTCTCGGATTGGACCGACGAAGACCCGATGCGGGTGTTCACCAAGCTCAAGTCCCAAAGCGACTACTACAACTACAACCAACCTACCGTCTTCGACTTCTTCCGGGACGCCTCGCGCGACGGCATGGCCGCTGCGATCGACAAGCGCAAGATGTGGAACGAGATGCGGATGAATCCGACGGATCTCGCCGATCTGTCTGCCGCCACGCTGACCTATCTGGCCAACGGCGTCACCCCCGCCGGCAATTGGACGGCGCTGTTCCGACCGGGTGAGCGCGTGCGGCTGCGCATGGTCAACGGTGCGGGCAACACCTTCTACGACGTACGCATTCCCGGACTGAAACTCACGGTGGTGCACGTCGATGGTGTTGACGTGGAGCCGGTGACGGTCGATGAGTTCCGATTCGGTCCTGGCGAAACCGTCGATGTGATCGTCCAGCCACGGGATGACGCTTACACGATCTTCGCCCAGGCGATGGACCGGACAGGCTACGCGCGTGCCACGCTGGCCGTGCGCGAAGGTCTTCAAGCGCCCGTGCCTGCCCTCGATCCGGTCGAATGGCTGACCATGAACGACATGATGGGCGGCATGATGGGGGGCATGGACCACGGCGGGTCCGGCCAGGCCATGGAGATGACCGGGATGACGGGCATGACGGGCATGACGGGGATGACCGGCATGGGCTCGGGTTCGATGTCCGGGATGGATCATGGGGCGATGGCTGGCATGAACCACGGCGCCATGAACCACGGTGGCATGGCGATGGATCACAGCCAGCACGCCGCGGCTGCGGGGGGACTGGCCGTGCCCAGCACCACTGCTCGCCACGCTCGCACCGAGTACGGTGCCAGCACGGACATGCGCGTTGACATGGCGCGCACCAATCTCGATGACCCCGGCATCGGACTGCGCAACAACGGTCGGCGCGTGTTGACCCTCGCGGATCTGCATACCCCGTCGGGGCCGTTGGACAAGAGAGGCCCTGGTCGGGAGGTCGAACTGCACCTCACGGGCAACATGGAACGCTACGCATGGTCCCTGGACGGACTGGAGTTCGGAAAGTCCACGCCGGTGCACTTCAAACACGGTGAGCGGCTGCGGGTCATTCTGCACAACGACACCATGATGACCCATCCCATGCACTTGCACGGCATGTGGAGCGAGCTGGAAAGCCCCGACGGTCGCTTCCTGGCGCGCCGCCACACCCTGCCGGTGCAACCGGCACAACGCATCAGTTTCCTGGTGACAGCCGACGCGCTCGGCCGCTGGGCTTGGCACTGCCACCTGATGTTCCACATGGATGCCGGCATGTTCCGCGAAGTCGTGGTGTCTTGAACCCAGCGCACAAGGAAGACCAAGAATGTCCAAAGCACTCCCCACTCGCGCACTGGCCACGACGCTCCTGGCCCTGGTAAGCGTCGCCGCCCAGGCACAAGCACAGAACGACCATGCAGCGCACGGCCAGACCGACGCTCAAACGGCCGCGCCATCCACTCAGACCGTGCCTCCTGCCGCCGATCCGCACGCGGGTCACGCGGCGCCGGCGAGCGGCTCCACCGCAGCCCCGGCCATGGATCACGGCAACATGCAGATGCAGGGCGGGTCGGCGCCTCCTGACGCCCGCGATCCGCATGGCTACTCCAACGGCCTGACATTGGGCTCGGGCGACTACGCCGTACCCGGTGTGCCGCGGCTGATGCTGGCCGACGAACACAAGTTCTTCTCGCTGCGCGGCGAAACCCTGGAGCGCCGCTTCACGCGCAAAGGGGACGATTCCACGGCCTACGACCTCCAGGCGTGGTATGGGACGACCTACAACAAGGCCGTCGTGAAGGCCGAAGGCGATATCGCCAAAGGAAAGCTCGAAGAATCGCGTACCGAGCTTCTCTGGGGGCACGCCGTCGCACCGTACTGGGACACCCAACTCGGCGTTCGGGTGGATAACGGAGAAGGCCCCAGCCGTCAATGGTTGGCTTTCGGCATCCAGGGCCTCGCCCCCTACTGGTTCGAGCTGGAGGCGACAGGCTACGTGGGAAGTGGCGGACGTACTGCGCTGCGTGTCGAAGGAAGCTACGAGCTGCTGCTGACCCAGCGACTGATTCTGGAGCCTCGTGCCGAATTGCAGTTCTATGGCAAGGACGACCCGGAACGCGGTATCGGCAAGGGCCTGGCCGAAGCGTCTGCTGGCTTGCGCCTGCGCTATGAATTCAGTCGCCAGTTCGCCCCTTACATCGGCGTGGAACGGGCGGGCAGCTTCGGACGCACAGCGGACTATGTGCGCGCCGAAGGCGGCCGCACGCAGCAGACGCGCTGGGTCGCTGGCGTGCGATTCTGGTTCTAGGACTTTCCGGGTTTGAGCAACTGATGAGAGGCAATCCACGAACATGCACATCGACAGAAACCAGGGCAAGGTGCCGAGACGGCAAGCATTGATCGCTGGCTTGTTGGTGATGGCACTCGCAGGGCCAAGCCTGGCGCAGAGCCGACCGATCGCCAAGGTGTGGAAGGACCCGAGTTGCGGATGCTGCAAGGACTGGGTCTCACATCTGCAAGGCGCAGGCTTCGATGTGCAGGTTCTTGACACCGGGAACACGGCAGCGCGCACACGGCTGGGCATCCCGCAAAAGTACGGTTCGTGCCACACGGCGCAGATCGGCGGCTATGCCATCGAGGGTCATGTGCCTGCCTCGGACATTCAACGCTTGCTGCGTGAAGCCCCACAGGCCATCGGCCTCGCGGCGCCGGGCATGCCGGTCGGTTCGCCCGGCATGGATGGTCCGGCCTATGGTGGACGCAAGGACGCCTACGACGTGCTGCTGATCGGGAAAAACGGTAGTAGCACGGTCTATCAGTCGCATCGCTGACCATCCATCAACCCTTCTCCGTGGAGATATGCCATGCAGCATCAGCACACACAGACCCCCAGCGATCGGCCCCGGTTCTGGCGATCGCGCTACGGCGTGGCGTTCCTCATCATCGCCGCTGTCGCCGCGTATTTCCTGCTCAAGGAGCACACGGCACATGTTGCCGGCTATCTCCCCTTCCTGCTGCTGGCGGCTTGTCCGCTGATGCACCTGTTCATGCACCGTGGTCACGGCCACGGCGGACACGATCATGCCGCGCGTCAGAGGGAGGAAGGTGCCGCAGCCTCCAAGGAGCAGAAGCAATGAGTCGAGGCACTCGCACAGGGCGAGAACGCGACGCCGCGCTTGTCTCCTTGCGCGCCTGCGGCCTGCTGCGATCACCAGACACCAACGGTTAACGGCGAAGGGCACTTGTCACTATGAATTCATCCAGCAAGTCTTCAGGACATGAGCACGCGGGCATGGCGGCGGGTGCCACAACGTCCGACCCGCACACGCACCACCATCACGCCAGCCATGCTGGCAGTGACGACGCGGGCGGGTCCTCAAGCCACTCGCAGCCCGATGCCGCGACGCGCGATCCGGTGTGTGGCATGACAGTCACGGCAGCGTCGGAGCACCGCTCCACGCACTTGGGGAACACGTACTTGTTTTGCAGCACCGGATGCAAGGGCAAATTCGACGCCGATCCGGCGCGATTCGTGGGCGGAGGCGCGGGCACAAGCACCGGCAGCGGCCATGCCCCGCATCACCACGCCAGCACGGTGGTGCCACCGGCCCAGGCGCCAACGCCAGCCGCACCCGGAACGATCTACACCTGCCCGATGCACCCGGAGATCCGCCAAGATCATCCGGGAACCTGCCCCAAGTGCGGGATGACGCTGGAGCCTCTGCTGCCCGACCTCGATGACGACAACCCGGAGCTGCGTGACTTCTCGCATCGCTTCTGGTGGACCTTGCCGTTGACGCTCGTGGTTCTGGCGCTGGCGATGCTGGGTGAGCGGCTGCACCTGATGGACATGGCCACGCAGAGCTGGGTCGAGTTGGTGCTGTCGTTGCCGATCGTGCTGTGGGCCGGCTGGCCCTTCTTCTCCCGCGGCTGGCTGTCCGTGGTCAACCGCAGCCCGAACATGTGGACGCTGATCGGCCTGGGAACAGGTGCGGCATTCATCTACAGCGTCGTGGCAACCGTTGCGCCAGAAGTGTTTCCGGCATCCTTCATGTCCATGGGACGGGTCGGCGTGTATTTCGAGGCCGCCGCCGTCATCATCTCGCTGACCCTGCTCGGCCAGGTGCTGGAACTCAAAGCCCGCTCCCAGACTTCGGCGGCCATCAAGTCGCTGCTGGGGCTGGCGCCCAAGACCGCACGGCGCATCAATGCGGACGGCAGCGAGGAAGACGTGCCGCTCAGCCATGTGCACGTCGGCGACCTGCTGCGCATCCGACCCGGCGAGAAGGTGCCGGTGGATGGCATCGTGCACGAGGGCAGCAGCTCGATTGACGAGTCCATGCTGACTGGCGAACCGCTGCCCGTCAGCAAGCGCGTGGGCGACAAGGTCATCGGGGCCACACTCAACACCAGTGGCGCGCTGGTCATGCGTTCGGAGCGGATCGGCTCGGACACCGTTCTGTCGCAGATCGTGCAGATGGTCGCCCAGGCGCAGCGTTCCAAGGCGCCGATGCAACGCATGGCCGATGTCGTTGCCGGCTACTTCGTGATGGCCGTCGTCGCCATTGCGGTCACGACGCTCTTTGTCTGGGGATTCTTCGGGCCGCAGCCCACCTGGGTCTATGGACTCATCAATGCGGTGGCCGTCCTGATCATCGCCTGCCCGTGCGCGCTGGGTCTGGCCACGCCGATGTCGATCATGGTCGCAACGGGCCGTGGCGCCACGCAGGGGGTGCTGTTCCGCGATGCCGCGGCGATCGAGAATCTTCGCAAGGTCGATACCCTCGTCATCGACAAGACAGGAACCCTGACCGAAGGCCGACCTGCTTTCGATCAGGTCGTCGCAGCGCCCGGCTTTACGAACGATGAGGTGCTGCGTCTTGCGGCCAGCCTGGACCAGGGCAGTGAACACCCCCTGGCCGACGCCATCGTGCAGGCCGCGCGTGCCCAGGGCCTCCAACTCGTGAAGCCTCAGACCTTTGAATCGGGAACGGGCATCGGCGTGCGCGGGAAAGTTGAGCACCGGCAACTGGCGTTGGGCAATACGGTGCTGATGGAGCAGTCTGGCGTGTCGGTTGAGCAGCTCATACCCCAGGCAGAAGCTCTGCGCGGCGAAGGGGCCAGTGTCATGTATCTGGCTGTGGACGGGCAGCTCGCGGGCTTGCTCGCCGTATCCGATCCGGTCAAGGGCAGCACCCCCGAGGCCCTGGCCGCGTTGAAGGCTGCGGGCCTGCGGGTCATCATGGCCACCGGGGACGGGCAGACCACCGCCAAAGCCGTCGGTGCACGCCTGGGCATCGACGAGGTGCATGGTGAAGTCAAGCCGGCGGACAAGCTCATGTTGATAGAGCGTTTGCAGAGAGAGGGCCGCATCGTCGCCATGGCCGGAGACGGCATCAACGATGCGCCGGCCTTGGCGAAGGCAGACGTGGGCATCGCCATGGGAACCGGAACCGACGTGGCGATGAACAGCGCGCAGGTCACGCTGGTCAAAGGCGATCTGCGTGGCATCGCTGTCGCTCGCTCGCTCTCGGTGAGTACCGTGCGCAACATGAAGGAGAACCTCATGTTCGCCTTCTTCTACAACGCGCTGGGCATCCCCGTCGCCGCTGGGGTTCTCTATCCCCTCACGGGCTGGTTGCTGTCGCCCCTGATCGCAGCATTGGCGATGAGCCTGAGTTCGGCATCGGTCGTAGGCAACGCCTTGCGGCTGAGAGCGACCCGACTGTGACCAAGACATCTTTCAGAGCCAACAGGAGCCTGCTATCGACCAGCGAGCCGTTTCTTTCGTTCCACGCCGTTGCGAAGGCGCAAGCCTTATCTCGGCATTTCGTTCTTAAACCACCCTCACACATCAAGGTAGGAACCTCTATGACCCGTTCACATTTCATCGCCAAGCTCGTCGCGCCGATCGCTGCTGGCCTGTTCGCCACCGCCGCATTCGCGCATCCTTCGCTGGTATCTTCGACGCCGGCCGACAAGTCGCAGGTTTCCGCGCCAGCCACCATTGAGCTGAAGTTCTCCGAAACGCTGGTGCCGCAGTTCTCCGCCGCGAGCCTTGTCATGACGGGCATGCCGGGAATGGCGAGCCATGGCCCGATGAAGATCAACGCCAGCGTCGCGGGTGCCGGCGACGGCAAGACCATGGTCATCACGCCGGCACAAGCGCTCCAGCCGGGCGACTATCGCGTCGAATGGCGTGCCGTCTCCTCGGACACGCATCCGATCACGGGTAACTTCACCTTCAAGGTGAAGTAAGCCCATGGCCGGGGATTGGTTGACCATCGTCCTGCGCCTGGCGCTTTATCTGGACCTGGCGGCGGCGTTTGGCGTCGCCATGTTCGGTCTCTATGCTTTGGGCAACGACGAGCGATCCTCGACGATCTCGCGCCGCTATCGCGTACTCATTGGCGCATCCGCTGCCATCGGCATTGCCCTGTCGATGTGGGGCATGACGGTCATGGCCAAGGCCATGTCCGGCGCCCAAAGCTACGCGGAACTGTCAACGCACGTTTTCGACATGCTCATTACGGGCACGCACATGGGCATCGCCTGGTGCATTCGCATCCTGGCTCTGTTGGTGTGCGTGCTCGTCGCCGTGTTGCGCATGAAGTCAACACTGCGTTTTGCAGCGATGGCCGCTTCCAGCGGTGTGGCGTTGGCGACCCTTGCATGGGCGGGACATGGCGCCATGGATGACGGCGTGCGCGGATACATTCATCTCGCTTCGGACATCACGCACCTCTGGGCGGCCGGTGCCTGGGTAGGCGCATTGATCGCGTTCTTGGTGCTTGCGGCCAACAAACCAAATACCGGGCAAGGCTCAGTAGAGATCCTGAGCCGAACATCCAATGGTTTCGCCCGGATAGGTACGGTGATCGTGGCGGCACTCGTGGTGACTGGAGCCCTGAACTACCTGTTGATCGCTGGGCCATCACTTGATCCGCTCTTCTCAACGCTCTATGGCCGCCTGCTTGTAGGAAAACTCCTGTTGTTCGGAGGAATGCTCGCGCTGGCGGCAGCCAATCGGTTTCGACTGAGCCCAAGTCTGGAGGCGGCACTGAGAACAGGCAACCACGCACAAGCGGTCGTCAAGCTACGGCAGAGTCTGTTCACGGAGGCGACGTTAGCCGTTCTGGTTCTGGCGAGCGTTGCGTGGCTTGGCATCCTTTCTCCCAACGGCACCTAATCTTTGACTGGCTCTAAATGACAGCACATGAATTGAATGTAATGAATCGCCCCTGATTTCCTAGACACCTCGGAGCCTCAAACCTGAGGCCCAATAGGAGGTGCCATGAGCAATCAACGATATACAGAAGAATTCAAGAGCGAGGCGGTCAAGCAGATCTCCGAGCGCGGTCACCGGGTCGCCGAGGTGGCCCAGCGATTGGGCGTGAGCCAACACAGCCTGTACCAGTGGATCAAGGCGCGTCAGCAACCTGTTGAGCAGCGTCAAGCGCAGGCCTCGCAGTCGGAGGAGCTGCGTCGGCTCAAGGCCGAACTCAAGCGTGTGACCGAGGAGCGCGACATCCTAAAAAAGGCCGCAGCGTACTTTGCCAAGCAGTCCGGGTGAAGTACGCATTCATCAAACGCCACGCCCACGAGCACAGCGTGCGCCGGCTATGCCAGATGATGGGTGTGCACCCCAGCGGTTTCTATGCTTGGCAAGTCCAACCGCACAGTCCACGCGCAATGGATGATCAACGCCTGCTGGGCTTGCTCAAGCAAGCCTGGCTGGAAAGTGGTGGCGTGTACGGCTATCGCAAGCTCACGCTGGACATGCGTGAACTGGGAGAGAGCTGCGGTAAACATCGCGTGGCGCGACTGCTCAAAAGCGAAGGGTTGCGCTCACAGACAGGTTATCGCCGCCGGCCTGGCAGCCGTGGGGGCAAGCCCGCTGTCGTGGCCCCCAACCATCTCCAGCGGCAATTCACGGTCGATGCGCCCAATCAGTCCTGGGTCACTGACATCACCTACATCCGCACCCATGAGGGATGGTTGTACTTGGCCGTCGTCCTTGACCTGTTCTCGCGCCAGGTCGTTGGCTGGTCAATGGGGCATCGCATCGACACCGCACTGGTGCTCGATGCACTGATGATGGCGCTGTGGAGGCGTCAACCCAAGCAACAGGTCTTGATCCATTCGGATCAGGGCAGCCAGTTCACTGGCCACGAATGGCAAGCCTTCTTGCGAGATCACAACCTGAGTTGCAGCATGAGCCGTCGCGGAAATTGCCATGACAACGCAGTCGCCGAGAGCTTCTTCCAGTTGCTCAAACGTGAGCGCATTCGTCGCCAGATCTACCCCACGCGCGAGCAAGCCAGGTCCGACGTCTTCAACTACATCGAGATGTTCTACAACCCCAGACGTCGCCACGGCACTGCTGGCGGCCTATCTCCGATAGAGTTCGAGCAACGCCATTCCCAACGGCTCACGAGTGTCTAGGGAAGACGGGGCGGTTCACACGCGCTGCTGGTCGGGGCCATTCTGCATGTCCTCTACGCGAGCGAAGACAAGACGCTGCGCGGTGTCGCCAACTTTCTGTCCGACCCGGCCAGCCCGTTCGAGCTGACCTTGCACCGGATGATGACCACGCCGCACCTCGGCGATGGGCCGCATCCGGTCGTCGCATCGGCGGCGCGCGAAGTGCTCAACAAATCGGACAACGAGCGTTCCGGCGTGTTGAGCACCGCCATGTCGTTCCTCGGCCTGTACCGCGACCCGACGGTGGCCGAAGTCACCTCGCGCTGCGATTGGCGCATCGCCGACCTGATCGCGGCCGAGTATCCGGTGTCGCTGTATCTCGTGGTGCCGCCTTCGGACATTTCGCGGACGAAGCCGCTTATTCGCCTGATCCTCAACCAGATCGGGCGGCGGCTCACCGAATCGCTCGATGGTTCCGATGGCATCGCGCGCCGCCACAAGCTGCTGCTGATGCTCGACGAGTTCCCGGCGCTGGGGCGCCTGGACTTCTTCGAGACGGCGCTGGCCTTCATGGCGGGCTACGGCATCCGCAGCTTCCTGATCGCGCAGTCGCTCAACCAGATCGACAAGGCGTATGGGCAAAACCACTCCATCCTCGACAACTGCCATGTGCGCGTGACGTTCGCCACCAACGACGAGCGCACCGCCAAACGCATCTCCGAAACGCTGGGCACCGCCACCGAGCTGCGCGCGCAACGCAACTACGCCGGCCACAGATTGGCCCCGTGGCTCGGCCACTTGATGGTGTCGCGGCAGGAAACAGCGCGCCCGCTGCTGACGCCGGGTGAGGTGATGCAGCTTCCGCCTGACGAGGCGGTGGTGATGGTGTCCAGCGTCGCGCCGATCAAGGCGAAGAAGCTGCGCTACTACGCGGACGCCAATTTCAAGCGCCGCGTGCTGCCACCGCCCACGCCGGCGGATGGGCAGTACGCCGACGCGCCGCCGGCCCGCGCCGACGACTGGAGCGGGCTGGTGATTCCTGCTGCACCCCCTGCGCCGGCCACGGCATCCGCCGATGGCCTGGAGAACTTGGGTTCGGCCGACGACGGTGGCCCGCGCCGCCAGCCCGAACTAACTGAGGCCGTCGCCTACGACCCCGAATTGGCCGCGCCCACGGCCGACCTTGGGCTGCTCGATGACGACGACTTGCCGCTTCCCCTTCCGCGCCAGCTCGATCCAGCCATGCAGCGCACGGCCCGGCTGGCTTCCCTCGACCCCAACGACGGAATCGAGCTATGAGCCACTACCGCCTGAACCTCTTTATCCAGCCGGAGCACGCCAAGCGGCTCGATGAGCTGGCCGCCAAGAAGGGCGTGTCCAAGTCGTCCATCGTCGCGGCGGCGCTCGCATCGTGGCTGTCGCCCGATGCCGCCGACCAGCGCGAGGCGGCTATCGCCAAGAGGCTGGATCGCCTGTCTCGCCAGGCCGAGCGCATGGAGCGCGACCAGAACATCCAGATCGAAACGCTGGCGCTGTTCATCCGCTACTACCTGACCGTGAGCACGCCTGTTCCCGAGGCGCACCAAGACGCCGCCCGCGCCCAGGGCAAGGCGCGGTTCGAGCAGTTCGTTGAACAGTTGGGCCGCCACCTGCTACGTGGGCGAAGCCTGGTGCGTGACGTGGTGGAAGAACTGCACCCCGACCCGATGCGGATGGAGGACGCGGCGGTAGTCGCCAAAGCGCAGGAGCGTGCGTCATGAGCGCCGTTCCGCAGTCCATGAGCACCACGTCGTTCGACCGCCGCATCCAGATGCTGCGCACGGCGATGGGGCCGCTGATCGCCGCCGCGCTCGAAGACCCGGACGTGGTGGAAGTAATGCTGAATCCCGATCGCACCCTTTGGGTGGATCGGCTTTCCAGCGGGCGCGCACCGATGGGCGTGGAGCTGTCCGAAGCGGACGGCGAGCGAATCATCCGCCTCGTGGCCGCCCACGTCGGCGCGGAGGTACACCGCGGCCAACCGCTGCTGTCGGCAGAGTTGCCCGAGACGGGAGAACGCTTCGAGGGCATCTTGCCGCCGGCTGCACCGGGGCCGGCCTTCGCGCTGCGCAAGCGGGCCATCGGCGTGATCCCGCTGGAGCGGTACGTCATCGACGGGATGATGACCAGCGCCCAGGCGGGCTTTCTCGTTCGCGCCGTGCGCGAGCGCCAGAACGTCCTGATCGCCGGCGCCACCAGCAGCGGCAAGACCACGCTCGCCAATGCTTTGCTCGCCGAAATCGCCGCCACCGGCGACCGCGTACTGGTGCTCGAAGACACGGTGGAACTTCAATGCGCGGCCCGCGACCACGTTCCGCTGCGCACCCGCGCAGGCGTGGTGTCGATGACCGAACTGGTGCGCTCGTCCATGCGCCTGCGCCCTGATCGCGTCGTCGTCGGCGAGGTGCGCGGCGCCGAGGCGCTGGATCTCATCAAGGTGTGGGGCACGGGCCACCCCGGCGGCATCGCCACGATCCATGCCGGCTCCGCGCTCGGCGCGCTGCTGCGCCAGCAACTGATTCTCGAAGTGGCGGTGAACCCGCCGCGTGCGCTGATCGCCGAGGCGGTCAACGTGGTGATCCACATCGCCGGTCGCGGGCGCAAGCGCCGCATCGAGAGCATCGCCCGCGTCGTCGGCTTCGACGGCGTGGGCTACCAACTGGCGGACGCGCTGGAAACGCCGTTTCCCGAGCTGCCGCCACCTCCCGATGCCGCACCCGCTGCGGCGACCTCCCCATCCCCTGACTCAACTGGAGAACTGCCATGACGCAGATGACCATTCCTGCTTTCCGTTTTTCTGCAAATCCGGCTTTGCGTCTCGCGCGGCTGCGCTGCTTGGCCCGCCCTGCGGGGCAAGGGCTGCTGCTGGCCGCGCTGCTGCTGTTCCTGGCTGGAACCGCACAGGCCGCCGGCTCCTCGATGCCGTGGGAAGGTCCGCTGCAATCCATCCTTGAATCCATCCAGGGGCCGGTGGCGCGCATCGTCGCCGTCATCATCATCATCGCCACGGGCCTCGCGCTCGCATTCGGCGACACGTCCGGCGGATTCCGCAAGCTGATCCAGATCGTGTTCGGTCTGTCCATCGCGTTCGCCGCGTCCTCGTTCTTCCTGTCGTTCTTTTCGTTCTCTGGCGGGGCTGTCGTATGAGCGGCCCGGACAGCTTCGCGGCAGGGTTCGAGGTGCCTTTGCACCGCTCGCTCACCGAGCCGATCTTGTTAGGCGGCGCACCGCGTACGGTGGCGATTGCCAACGGCACGCTGGCCGCCGCCGTCGGGCTGGGCCTGCAACTGTGGATTCCTGGCGTCGTGCTCTGGATCGTCGGCCATTCGCTGGCGGTATGGGGTGCGCGCGTCGATCCACAGTTCATGGCCGTGTTCGCCCGGCACATCAAACACCGCCCGCTGCTGGACGTGTGAGGTGATGCCATGCTGAACCTCGCTGAATACCGCCAGCGGCCCGCACTGCTCGCCGACTGGCTGCCCTGGGCCGGACTCGTCGCGCGGGGTGTCGTCTTGAACAAGGACGGCAGTTTCCAGCGCACGGCCCGGTTTCGCGGGCCTGACCTCGACAGTGCCACGCAAGGCGAGCTGATCGCCACGTCGGCGCGCTTGAACAACGCGCTGCGCCGGCTGGGGTCGGGCTGGGCGCTATTCATCGAGGCCGAGCGCCGCGCCGCCGCCGACTATCCGCACTCGGCGTTCCCCGAGCCGCTGTCGTGGCTGGTGGACGAGGAACGCCGGGCCACATTCGAGGACTCGGGCAATCACTTCGAGAGCGGCTATCACCTGACGCTGGTGTACCTGCCGCCCGAGGAATCGCACGCCCGCGCGGCGGGGATGCTGTACGAGAACCGGCCTACCGACGGCGTGGACTGGCGCGAGCGGCTGCAAGCTTTCGCCGCAGAAACGGATCGCATCTTTGACCTGCTCGACGGCGTGATGCCGGAGATTGACTGGCTCGATGACGCGCAGACGCTGACCTACCTGCACGCGACCATCTCGACGCGGCGCTATCGCGTCGGCGTGCCCGAAGTGCCGTTCCACATCGACGCGCTGCTGACCGACTCCGCACTTGTCGGTGGCTTGGCGCCCATGCTGGGCGACCGGCACCTGCGCGTGGTGTCGGTGCGGGGATTTCCGCCCTCGACCTGGCCGGGGATTCTGGACGACCTCAACCGCCTTGGCTTTGCGTACCGCTGGAGCACGCGCTTTCTCTGCCTCGACAAAGCCGAGGCGGAAAGAGAACTCGCCCGCCTGCGCCGCCAGTGGTTCGCCAAGCGCAAGAACGTCATCGCGCTGCTGCGCGAAACGATCTTTCAGCAGGAAAGCCCGCTGGTCGATACCGACGCGAACAACAAGGCGGCGGACGCGGATGCTGCCTTGCAGGAGCTGGGCAGCGATCAAGTCGCCTTCGGCTACCTGACGGCGACCGTCACCGTCATGGACGAGGACGCCGGCGCAGCCGACGAGAAGCTGCGCATGGTGGAGCGTGCCATCCAGGGCCGGGGCTTCGTCACCATTCCCGAAACGCTCAACGCCGTGGATGCATGGCTGTCGTCCATTCCGGGCAACGCCTACGCCAACGTGCGCCAGCCCATCGTCTCGACGCTGAACCTGGCGCACATGATGCCGGTGTCGGCGGTATGGGCCGGCCCGGAGAAGAACGACCATCTCGGCGGCCCGCCGCTGATCGTCACGCGCACCGATGGCGCCACGCCGTTCCGGCTGGTGACGCACATCGGCGACGTTGGCCACACGCTGGTAGCAGGCCCGACCGGCATGGGCAAGTCGGTCTTGCTCGCCACGCTGGCGATGCAGTTCCGCCGCTATCGCGGCTCGCGCATCTTCGCCTTCGACATGGGCCGCTCCATGCGTGCCACCATCCTCGGCCTGGGCGGCGAACACTACGACCTCGGCACGGATGGCGAAATCGCCTTCCAGCCGCTCGCGCGCATCGACCGCGAGGGCTACCGCACCTGGGCTGCCGAATGGATCGAAGGCCGCTTGCTGCATGAAGGCGTGGCGGTCGGCCCGGACGAGAAGGCCGCCATCTGGTCGGCGCTGGGGAGCCTCGCCGGTGCGCCGGTGGAGCAGCGCACCATGACCGGCATGTCGGTGCTCTTGCAGTCCAACGCACTACGCCAAGCGCTCGCGCCGTATGTGCTCGGCGGCGCGCACGGCAAGCTGCTGGACGCCGACCACGACCGGCTAGGCATGGCCGACGTGCAGTGCTTCGAGATGGAGGAACTGATGCACAGCAAGGCCGCCGTCATGGCCGTGCTGCACTACCTCTTTGCGCGTTTCGATGAACGCTTTGACGGGGCGCCCACGCTGCTGATCCTCGATGAAGCGTGGCTGTTCCTCGATGACCCGGTGTTTGCCGCGCGCATCCGGCAATGGCTCAAGACGCTGCGCAAGAAGAACGTCAGCGTCATCTTCGCCACGCAGAGCCTTGCCGACATCAAGGATTCGAGCATCGCGCCCGCGATCATCGAGAGCTGCGCGAGTCGGATTTTCTTGCCCAACCCGCAGGCGACCGAGCCGCAGATTCGCACGATCTACGAGGGCTTCGGCCTCAACAGGCGGCAGATCGAAATCGTCGCCACCGCGCAGCCCAAGCGCGACTACTACTACCAATCGCGCCTCGGCAATCGCCTGTTCGACCTCGACCTGGGGCCGGCGGCGCTGGCCTTCGCGGGCGCGTCCACGCCGCAAGACCAGCGCGACATGGACGCGGTGCTGGCCGACGCCGGCGTGCCCGGCTTCGCGGGCGCCTGGCTGCGCCTCGCGGCCTCGATTGGGCGGCCGACCTGCTGCCCTCGTTCCCCGGCCTCGCGCCGGGTTCCCTCGCTGACCAACCCCTGGAGAACCAGCCATGAAGAAACGTCTCATCGCCGCCGCCATCGCGGCCATGCTTTGCACCGCCACCGCCCATGCGCAATGGGTCGTGATCGACCCCACGAACCTCGTGCAGAACACGCTGACCGCGATCCGCACGCTGGAGCAGATCAACAACCAGATCCAGCAGCTCCAGAACGAAGCGCAGATGCTGATGAACCAGGCGCGCAACCTCGCCAGCCTGCCGTCCAGCGTGGTCGGCCAGTTGCGCGCCAATCTGGCGACCACACAGCGGCTGATCGCCCAGGCCAGAGGACTGGCCTACGACGTGACGAATCTGGATCGGGAGTTCCAGCGCCTGTATCCCGAGCAATATGCCGCCACCGTCAGCGGCAACCAGATGTACCGCGACGCGCAGGAGCGCTGGAAGAACACGCTCAACGGCTTGCAGACCACCATGCAGATGCAGGCCCAGGCGTCGCAGAACCTGAGCGACGACGAAGGCGTGCTGGCCGACCTCGTGGGCAAGAGCCAGTCGGCCGAAGGTGCGTTGCAGGCGATGCAGGCCATGAATCAGTTGCTGGCCTTGCAGGCCAAGCAGTCGATCCAGTCGCAGCGGCTCCAGATCACGCAAGACCGGGCGGCGTCGCTGGAACTGGCGCGGCAGGCGGCAGCCACGGAGCGCGCCCGCGAGGTGCGGCGGCGCTTCCTGGGCGAGCGGCACGCCGTACACGCCGCAGTCCGTGAACTTCTACGGCAACTGACGGGAGGCCGCCATGCGATGCGTCCTCGCCCTTGGTGTCGTGCTGCTGGCCGCTTGCGGCGAGCAGCCGGCCGACCACCTTGCCGATGCCTTGGCCGCCGATCCAGTGCGGCTCAAGGCGTTGCGCGAGCAATGCAAGGCCCATCCACGACAGGTCATGCAGGCCACGGGCGAGGACGCTTGCCGTGCCGCCGCCGAAGCCTTCCGGCGGCGCTTCTTCTCCGGCCAGGCCGGGCCGGATGAATACCAGACGCTGGCCGACCTGCCGCCGATCCCGCCGAGCTTCGAGGAACCGGCCGATGGCATGGCGCCGGCCGTTCCCGCCGAACCGGAGGACACGCCATGAATGACGTGACCATCATCGACCAGTTCCTCAACACCTTCGCCGCCTACATCGACTCGGGCTTCGGGCTGCTGCGGGGCGAAGTGGCGTTCCTCACGGCCACGCTGATCGTCATCGACATGACGATCGCCGGCCTGTATTGGGCCATGAGCCATGCCACCGGCCAGGGCGAGGACGTGATCGCCAAGTTGCTGCGCAAGGTGCTGTACGTCGGTGCCTTCGCCTACATCATCAATAACTTCAACTGGCTGGCCAGCATCGTGTTCCGCTCGTTTGCGGGATTGGGCATCACCGCAACCGGCTCGGCTATCACGATGGAGAACTTCTTGCAGCCTGGCCGGTTGGCGAAAACCGGCCTTGACGCGGGCGGGCCGATCTTCCTCCAGCTCGACGAAATGATGGGATTTCCCGAGGTGTTCTTGAACCTCGATGCCATCTTGGTGTTGTTCCTCGCCTGGCTGGTCGTGGTGCTGTGCTTCTTCGTGCTGGCGATCCAGCTTTTCATCACGCTCATCGAGTTCAAGCTGACCACGCTCGCGGGCTTCGTGCTGGTGCCGTTCGCGCTTTGGAACAAGACCTCGTTCCTGGCCGAAAAGGTCTTGGGCAACGTGGTGGCCTCTGGCGTCAAGGTGCTGGTGCTGGCCGTGATCGTCGGTATCGGCTCGGGCTTGTTCGCTCAGTTCCAAGTCCATCCCGCCGAGCCGTCCATCGACCACGCACTGGTCATCATGCTGGCCTCGCTCACCTTGCTGGCGCTCGGGATCTTCGGCCCCGGCATCGCCACGGGCCTCGTCTCCGGTGCGCCGCAACTCGGCGCGGGCGCATGGCCGGTGCTGCCAGTCGGCGCTGCCGGCACG
>NZ_LHSJ01000030.1:48844-53382 GCF_001270295.1 Achromobacter sp. DMS1
CCAGCAGCGGCGCGGCCGCCTCGGCGATGGCGGGAATCTCTTCGTAGGCCAGGCGGCTGGCGCGGAACCAGGGGCCGCGCCGCATCAGCAGGCGCACCAGCAGCGCCTGCGAAAGCGGCGGCAGCGCGGCGAACGACGACAGGAAGCCCCGCTCGGCCTCGTCCAGCAGATCCGCGCAACGCGCCTCGATCCAGGCAAGCGCGCGCTGGAAATTGTGCAGGTAGTAATAGCGGTACTCGGGAAACATCGCGAAAAGCCGGCGCGCCGTCCGTATACTGGTTATTTATCCAGCAATCATAGCAGGCGCGCGGTGTTGCGCGCAGTGGCGCTCGATGACCAGCCCTTCCTGCCCGTCCGGCTCGACGAAAAAGGCGTCGATGGCGTCGAACGCCGCTTCGTCGGGGCGGAACGGATGCCCCCCTCGGCGTTGCGCCGGTGCAGGCGGGCCTTGCATTCGGCCGCCGGAACGTCCAGGTAATAATGCAGGCGGTGGCCGCAGCCCGCGGCCTGCGCGAGCCTGAGCAGCCACTGCCGGCTGCGGCGCGTGTTGGCGGGAAAATCCAGCGCCACCGAAAACCCCGCGCGCGCCAGCGCCGCCACATGCGGGCCGATGGCCGCGCGCAGCCGGCAGGAGCAGCGGCTCGCCGGGGGGTCGGGGGAAAACGCAAGTGTCATGGCATGCTCCGCCGTGGATATGCGCCAACGGCGGGGCCATGAAAAATGTCCGCTGTCAAGTCTTTCATGCAGACATGCAACGGGGCAAAAGGTCTTATGGGGTAATAGGTTAGGCTAGATTTCAGCCGTTGTGTGCTCTTGCTGCTTTTCGAGCTAGGTGCCGCATAGGCGCTTCGCGGTGGTAAGCGCAAGGGCACCGCAGCAGGCAAGGTCGCATCGGTCATCATAGTCCTGCACTTCCAGAAGGCTCCTCAAAAGCGAAAGCGCAGCCAGTGGGCTGCGCTTTCTTGGTGAGCGGATGGCGGATACGCTCGTATCGTCAACCCGACTTCGGCGGTGCGGCCTTGCTCCCGCTTCCCTTCCTGAATCCCCGGTCGCCGGCCATGAATGCCTCCAGCATGTGGGGAATCAACGTCGTCGCATCGACGGCTTCGCCATATGCCTGCGCGTGCAACGCGGCGTAGCGGTCGAGGTCGGCTTTCAAGCTGACCGGGCACGAGAACGTGAGCTTCGTGCTCTCGGTCTTGGGCAGCGGCCCAAGCCGCAGCTTCCTAGTCGTGCTCATCGCATCGCTCCCCGGTTGAAAAACATCGGCTGGTACGGACGCAGCACCAGATCGCGGTTGACGATGATCCGCACCGGCAAGCCCGGCCGCTCGGTCAGCGTCGGCTGGATGTTCATGTTGCGCCGGGTCATTTCCTGGCCCACCTGATTCACGCTGTCCTGCAGACTGCCTTGCCCGGCGATGATGACCCGGTTGCCGTCTTGCCGGTTCTGCGGCGCGGCCAACTCGGCGCCCACGCCCAGCAGCGTGGTCAGCGCCGCACCCGCAAAGGCACGATCCCAGTGCCAATCGACGCCATCTTCCAGTCCGGCGTAACCGGCAGGGTCAGTGCCCGCGAGGTTGTCGAGCTTCAGCGAAGACGTGTCCGGTAGGATGATGCGGTTCCACACCACCTGCACGCGGCTCTGCCCGTAGCTCACCTGGCTGTTGTACTTGCCCAGGATGCGCGAGCCCTGCGGGATCAGCAGGAACTTGCCCGTGGCCGTGTCGTAGACCGGCTCCGTTACCGTGGCGATCACGTCGCCCGGCAAGTCCGACTTGATGCCCGTCACCAGCGCTCCGGCGATCACCGTTCCCGCCATGACCTGATACGGCGAGGACGGCATTTGCAGATTGCCGGAATTGCGGGTTTCCGTAGAGCCGCCTTTCAGGAAAGCCTCTTTCTGGTCTTGCCGGTTCTGCACGGCGGTCGGGTCGGAAGGCTGCGCTGCTGTCGAGGCCGGCCCGGCGGCCAGCGGGTCGAAGCCGGCCAAGGCGCTGCCAGGTGCAGCCGCAGCGGCTTGCGCCGTGACCGGCGCGGTGGCCTTGCCTTGGTTGCCCGAGCGGAAGAACACCGATGAACCCGCCGCCGCGTCAGCCTCCTTGCGTCGCGCATCCTCCGGGTCGTGGCCCGGTGGCGCATACGTCGGCGTCACCGGCTGCTGCGACTTCACGATGGCCGGGCCGAGATCGCCCGGCAGCGGTGGCCCCAGCTCCGGCACCTTGGCCGGCAGCTTGGAATAGTCCGAAGGCAGACCATCCAGCCCTTCGGATTTCGACACGCGATCGACGTTGTACAGCTCGGTCTGCTCGCCCGCGCCGCGCCGATGCGGCTGCAATGACCAAATCGTGGCCCCGAGCACGGCGACCGACAGGCCGCCGGCGAGATGGCCAGCGTGCGCCGGTTCAGGCGCGTGACCGGGCGCGGCTGGGCGCGCAGCGCCACCGCCTCGGGCGCTACCTTGCCCGTCTGCGGCGTGGCGAGGTCGGGGGTGTCGTCCTGGCTCATGGTCAGTTCCTCCGTGCAACGCCGTCCGTGCGCTCGATTCGCACCACGTCGCCCTTGTCCCCGCCCAGGCGCAGTTCGGCGGCACCGAACAGCCGATCCACGATGTAGTACGGCGAGCGGAAGCGGTAGTTGACCAGTTGCCCGTCGCCTTCTGGCCCAATCACGAACAGCGGCGGCAGCTCGCCTTGCGCGATGCCGGCGGGGAACTGGATATAGACCTTCTGCCCGTCGTCGAAGGTGCGCAACGGCTTCCACGACGGATTACTGCCGCTGATCGCGTAGCGGAAGCGCAGGTTCTCCAGCGCCAGCCCGGTATCGACCGGCGCGGCGGCGCTGGCCGCCTGCGCCTGACGCTGCAAGGCCAGCATCCGGTCGCGCGGGTACTCCCAGGACACCGATGCCATCCACGTCTTTTCCGTCGAAGCCAGCTCCAGCAGGTACGTCCTGCGGCTGGTGGTGATGACGAGATTGGTCTTGAGGCCCGAGCGAATCGGCTTGACCAGCACGTTCACGCGCAGCTCGGCGCCGCTGCCGCTAGACGTGTCGCCCACGATCCAGCGCACGGTATCGCCGGCGGCCACCGTCACCAGTTCCTCGCCCGGCTGGAGCGAAACCACGGTCACGCGGCCCACGGCCGCATAGACCTGATACAGCGCGCCATCCGTGAAGGGCCACACCTGAATCGCGTTGACGTAGCCCTCGCGCGTGGGCGCGACGCGGGCCTCGGCATTGGCGCGCGAGACTCGCACCTTCTCGTCTGCCGGCTCCGGCGCAGGTTTGGCGTCGTCGGCTTCGGGCAAGGGCTTCAACTGCGCAGGCATCGGCAGCACCTCGGGTACGGCCACCACCTCCACCGACGCGGGGGGCTCCGGCAGCGGCTGGGCCTGCACCGGCTCATCGAGCGAGATGGTCGGCGGTGGCTTGCCCTGCGAGGCGCAGCCCGCGAGGGCGAGCAGGATCGCCGGCAAAGCGGATTTACGGAAAAGATCATTCATGGCTTGGCTCCTTCGGAAGAATCCAGTTCGCGGCTCCACGACAGGCCGTTGACGTAGATGCCCAGGGGGTTCTTGCGCAGGCGTTCTTCGGTGCGCGGCGGCTGGAGCACGATGGACACCACGGCCGTCCACCGCTCCAAGCCCGCCGCGGCGCCGTTGACGTAGCGGCGTTCCGTCCAGCGCACGTTGAAAGACGTGTCGCTGGCGCGCACGACGCTGGTGATCTGTACCGTCACCGACTCCTTGCCGATGCGCGCGAACGGATCGTTCACGCGCGCGTAATCGTTGAGCACCGCCGCGCCCTTGTCGGTCGTGTAGTCGTAGGCGTCCAGCCAGTTCTGGCGGACGACGATGGGGTCGATGGACAGCGAGCGCACCAGCGTCACGAAGCGCGTGATGTGGTGCGCGGTCTGCGCATCGTTGGGCCGGTACGGCGTGGCGGCTTCGCCCACGGCGCGCACCTGGCCCGCGTTGTCCACCTCCACGACGTAGGGCGTCACGAAGGACTGCGCCGAGCGCCACACCAGGCCGCCAGCCATCAGCAACGCGAGCGTCAGGCAGCCGAAGGCCATGAGGCGCCAGTTCTTCGCCTGCACGCGCGGCGAGCCGATGCGCTCGTCCCACACCTGGCCGGCAGCTTGGTACGGCGTGGCAGGTTGCGGCGTGTCGGCATAGCGCACCTGCGGTTTCTTGAATCGCATGGTCAGTTCTCCTTATGAATCGGAATCGCGCAGGCTCGGCCCCTGGCCGGAGCCGCCGCCATCGCCACCGCGTAGCGTGTGGGCGGTGGTGGTCGCGGCATGGGTGAGTTGCTGGCGGCGATGCAGGCGTTTGGCCCAAGCGGGCTGTTCCTGTTTCTGTGCGGTAGCGGCGCTGGCTGCGGCCTCGCCTGCGCCACCCTGACCGGATGCCGCACTGCCATCGGCAGCAGCGCCATTCCAGCCAGCGCGGAAGGGAGCGGCCATGCGCTGCCCGGCAGCGGAGGCGCGGGCATGGCCGCGCTCGCCCGGCTGCCTGCGCGCCGGTCTGGCGCGTT
>NZ_LHSJ01000300.1:0-4786 GCF_001270295.1 Achromobacter sp. DMS1
CAGGCCTGGGGGTCCAGCGCGGTTGCGGCCATCGCCGCGCGCCGCGCGCGCGACGCCCATTCCCTGGTCGACCAGGCGGCGCAGGCTGTCGGCCAGCATGCGCTGTTCTTCGGTGTAGATGAAATCCATTGTCGCGTTCCTTCGAGAGCCCAGCGCGCCGGGCTCGTCCTAGAGACCCAGCATGAGGCGGGCGATGATGCCCTTCTGCACTTCGGTCGTGCCGCCGTAGATGGTGGTCTTGCGCATGTCGGCATAGCCCGCGCCGGCAGCGGCCGCCATCTCGGGGCCGGGGCCGTGGTCGTCCGCCTCGGCGAACATCCATTCGGGGTCGTAGGGCCAGGCGTCGGGGCCGGCCACCTCCATCTGCAGCATGGCGAGATCCTGCTGGATCTCGGAGCCGCGTATCTTCAGCACCGAGGCCTCGGGCCCGGGCGTGCCGCCGTTGTTCGCCGCCACGCGCAGCAGCAGCATCTCCAGCGCCATGATGTCCACCTCGATGCGCGAGATACGGTCGCGCATGCGGGGATCGGACAGCAGCGGCCTGCCGCCGGACTGCGCCTGCGCAGCCATGCGCTTGAGCACGCCCAGCTCGCGGTGGCAGTGGCCCAGGCCGGCGATGCCGGTGCGCTCGTGCCCCAGCAGGTACTTGGCGTAGGTCCAGCCCTGGTTCTCCTCGCCCACCAGGTTCTCGACCGGCACGCGCACGTTCTCCAGCCAGACTTCGTTCACGTCGTGGCCGCCGTCCAGCGTGCGGATGGGGCGCACCGTGACGCCCGGCGAGCGCATATCGAGCAACAGCATGGAAATGCCGCGCTGCGGGCGCGCCTCGGTGTCGGTGCGCACCAGGCAGAACATCCAGTCGGCGTATTGCGCCAGCGTGGTCCAGGTTTTCTGGCCATTGACCACGTAATGATCGCCGTCGCGCTCAGCGCGCGTCTTGAGCGAGGCCAGGTCGGAGCCGGAGCCGGGCTCGGAATAGCCCTGGCACCACCAGTCTTCCACGCGGATGATGCGCGGCAGGAAGCGCTCGCGCTGGGCCGGGCTGCCGTATTTCATGAGCACGGGGCCGATCATGGAAAGGCCGAAAGGCAGCAGGCGCGGCGCGCCCGCCTTGAAGCACTCCACCTCGAAGATCAGCCGCTGCAGGGCGTTCCAGCCCGTGCCGCCGTATTCCTTCGGCCAGCTGGGCGCGCCCCAGCCTCGATCGGCCAGGATGTTGTGCCAGCGCACGTAGTCGTCGCGCTCCAGGCGCTGATGGGCGAGCACCTTGGCGCGCAGCTCCGGCGGCACGCCCGCCTCGGCGAACGCGCGCACTTCCTCGCGGAACCGGCGCTCTTGCGGCGTCCAGGTCAGGTTCATGGTCTACCTCCGTTTCATTGCACGTATCTAGCCACGAGCCGCCCGCCCCGGGCAATCTGCGGTTGCCGAAGACGGGGTTTGGCGCGGACGTAGCCTTGCCCCTCCCGCTCCCCTCTACGGGCTGCCAAAACCCCTGCTTCAGCAATGAAGAATGGCAGAACCGCGCCGCTTTGCGGACACTGATTCCGGGACAAACATCCGGAATCAGGCATATGACGCAAAGCGACAAAGGCGCCCAGGCCCAGTACCAGCAGGCGCTGGACGACGGGCGCTTCCTCATCCAGAAATGCGCCGGCTGCGCGCGGGCGGTGTTCTACCCGCGCATGATCTGTCCGCATTGCGGCGGCGGCGAACTGGCGTGGACCAGCCCCTCGGGACGCGGCACGGTCTACTCGACCACCACCGTGCGGCGCAAGCCGGAAGCGGGCGGCGACTACAACGTCGCGCTCGTGGATCTGGCCGAAGGCGTGCGGCTGATGAGCCGCGTGGAAGGCGTGGCGCCCCGGGACGTGCGCATCGGCATGCCGGTGCGGGCGCGGGTAATCCAGCAAGACGGCCACGGTCTGGTGGTGTTCACGGCAGAGGACGAGACGCAATGAAACTGAACGATCTGCGCGGCGCGGTGGCCGTGGCCGGCGTGGGCCATGCCGGCCTGGGACAGGCGCACGGCTTTACCGAAATGGAAATCCTGGTGCAGGCGGCGCAGCGCGCCGTGGCCGATGCCGGCCTGACCATGCGCGACATCGACGGCATCTGCACGGCCAGCGTGGCCGCGCCCATGTGGGCCATGCCGGTGGTCGAGCACCTGGGCATCCGTCCGACTTTCATCGACAGCACCATGCTGGGCGGCTCCAGCTTCGTGGCCCACCTGCTCCCGGCCCTGCACGCGCTGGCCAGCGGCCAGTGCAGCGCCGTGCTGGTCTGCTACGGCAGCACCCAGCGCACGTCCACGCTCAGCCGCGCCGAGATCGGCCGCGTGCGCAAGAGCTTCGATCCGCAGCCCTACGAGACGCCCTACGATCCGCTCAGCCCGCTCTCGTCCTATGCGCTGGCCGCCGCGCGCCACATGCACCAGTACGGAACGCGCCGCGAAGACCTGGCGCAGGTGGCCCTGGCCGCCAACAAATGGGCCCAGCTCAACCCCGAGGCGCAACTGCGCGAACCCGCCACGCTGGACCAGATCCTGTCGTCGCGCATGGTGTCCGACCCGCTCACCGTGCGCGACTGCTGCCTGGTGACCGACGGCGCGGGCGCCTACGTGCTGGTGCGCGCCGACCGCGCGCGCGACCTGCCCAAACCCCCGGTCTACGTGCTGGGCAACGCCACCGCCGTCTGGAACCGCCAGATCTCGTCGATGGAAGACCTGACCGTCACGGCCGCCACCGAATCGGGCCGGCGCGCCTTCGAGATGGCCGGCGTCAGGCCCGCCGACATCGACGTGGTGGAGCTGTACGACGCCTTCACCATCAACACGCTGCTCTTCCTGGAAGACCTGGGCTTCTGCGCCAAGGGCGAGGCCAAGGACTTCATCGCCGACGGCGCCATCGCCCCCGGCGGCCGCCTGCCCGTCAACACCAACGGCGGCGGGCTGTGCTGCGTGCATCCCGGCATGTACGGCGTGTTCATCATGATCGAGGCCGTGCGGCAGCTCCGCGGCGAGTGCGGCGCGCGCCAGGTGGCCGGCGCGGAGCTGGCGTTGGTGCACGGCAACGGCGGCACGCTCTCGAGCCAGTCCACCGCGGTGCTGGGCACCCAGGCCGCGCTTTGATCCCCGAACCCCACGCCAGGCCATCCATCATGTCGCAGTCTCCCGCTCACACCCGCATCCACCAGCTGCTGATGCAGCAGGCCCGGGAACGGCCCGACGCCGTTTTCCTGCACGAAGAAGGAGGCGCCGTGCTGCGCTATGCCGAGGCCTGGGAACGCGTGCGCCGGGCGGCGGACTGGCTGTCGCGGCAAGGCGTGCGGCCCGGCCATCGCGTGCTGATGGCCGGCGAGAACTGCGCCGCCATGGTGGTGGCGCTGTTCGCCTGCAGCCTGGCGGGCGCCTGGCCCGTGGGCGTGAACGCCCGGCTGTCCGGGCGTGAAGTGGGCAATATCCGCGAGCATGCCCAGCCCCTGATCTCGCTCTACATCACGGGGGTCTCGGCCGCCGCGCAGGGCCATGCGCGCGAGGCCGGGGCCCGCGAGGCCGATCCCGAGGCTTGGGGGCCGGGCGTGATGTATGCGCCGGCCGCCGCTCCCACCGAGCCGGAGGCGGGCGGACCGGGCCGGCGAGTGGCCACCGTCATCTACACTTCGGGCACCACCGGCGCGCCCAAGGGCGTGATGGTGCCGCACCGCGGCCTGGCTGCACTTCGCGCGCGTGTCGGCCGCCTCGCGCCGGCTGACGCCGCAGGACATCGGCTACGCGGCCCTGCCGCTCTCCCACATCTTCGGCATCGCCACGGTGCTGATGGCGACGGTGCATGCCGGCGCCAGCCTGGTGGTGCGCAGCCGGTTCGAGGCCGAAGACGTCTTCAAGGCGCTCGCGCATCCTGGCATCAGCATCTGCAAGGCGTGCCCACGATGTTCACCCGCCTGCTGGCGTCCGCGCCCCCGCGGGCCGCGCTGCGCGCGCCGCGGCTGCGGTACCTGTACACGGGCGGCGCGCGCTCGACCCTACCCTCAAGCGCGACGTGGAGCGCTATTTCGGCCTGCCCATGCATCATGGCTACGGCATCACCGAATATGCCGGCTCCATGTTCATCACCGACATCGACCACCCGCGCGACGATTGCTCCGCGGGCCATGCCGTGGAGGGCGTGGAACTGCGCATCGGCTCGCCCGAGCGCAGCGAGCGCGGCCCGGCGAGCGCGGCGACATTCTCATCCGCGGCCCGGGCGTGATGCTGGGCTATTACCGCGACCCGGCGCAGACCGCCCAGGCGCTGCTGCCCGGCGGCTGGCTCCACACCGGCGACATCGGCTACGTGGACGGCACGGGCGCGCTGTTCATCGCCGGCCGCTCCAAGGATCTCATCATCCGCTCGGGCTTCAACGTCTATCCCATCGAAGTGGAGGCCGTCATCAATGCGTTTCCGGGCGTGCGCCTGTCGGCCGTGGTGGGCCGCCCCACCGAAGACCGCAACGAGGAAGTCATTGCCTTCGTGGAGCCCCTGCCCGGCGTCTCGCTCGACGTCTCCCTGCTAGCCACGCATCTGCGCGCGCAGCTCGCGCCCTACAAGCGCCCGGCGCAGATCATTCCCATCGACACGATTCCCACCACAGTCAGCGGCAAGATCCTCAAGCAGCCGCTGAAAGAAAGGCTGGCGTAGGCGCATGGCGCGCCCGCGACCGGTCCATCCACGCAAAGGAGAAACCACCGTGAAACTCAAGACCCTCTTCGCCGCGGCGGCCGATGGTGGCGCTGGCCGGCGCGTCCAGCG
>NZ_LHSJ01000301.1:0-4770 GCF_001270295.1 Achromobacter sp. DMS1
CGCACTGGGCCGCCCAGTAGGCCGAGCGCCAGGTGTGCGGGCCCACCGGGCAGCTGCCGTCGGCCAGGTAGCGCGCGGCCTGCGCCAGCACGCCGCGCAGCGCATTGGGCTCGCGCACGAAGATGTTGGAGACGACTTCGTCGCCCCAGTCGTCGGGCAGCTGCTTCCAGCGCCCGTGCGCTTCCTGCAGAAAGCGCAGATAGTCCAGCGCGTGCACCGCGCTGATAGGCGCGGCGCGGCATCGGCCGGTTCGACCAGCTCGAAGCCCAGCTTGCGCACGCCCTCGGCCAGCGCGTCCAGCCGGGACGGCACTTCCTGGGGCTTGCGCATCATGCCGCGCGAAAAATAGGTCTGGGGATGATGCAGCTTCTGGTCGGGATGAAAAAAGGTCTTCATGGCTCGCGCTCCTTGACGCTCAGGCCGCGCCGCCGTGGCGGCGGCCGGCAAGAAAAGTCACCGACAGCAAGGACAGCAGCGAAATGGCGCTGAACAGCGCCGCCAGCGGCCACCACTGACCCTGGAACTTCTGCGCCAGGATGGTGCCCACGATGGGCGTCAGGCCGCCGAAGATCGCGCCGGACAGCTGGTAGGCCATCGAGATGCCGGTGTAACGGATACGGGTGGGAAAGCTGTCGCTCACGTAGCCGGCGATCACCGCATAGTAGGCCCCCATGAACAGCACGGCCACCCCGACGCCCAGCGTGAGCGACAGCAGCGTGCCCTGGTCCACCAGGTTGAACATGACATAGGGCGTGAAGATCGACAGGAACGAGGTCGCCAGCAGGAAGCGGCGGTTGCCGATGCGCGTGGCGATGTGCGCCGACAGCGGCGTGATCACGAATTGCATTACCGAGACGACGAGCAAACAGTCGAGGATCACGCCGCGCGACAGGCCCACGTACTGCGTGGTGTACGCCAGCATGAAGGTATTGGTGAAGTAAAAGCCGGCGATGCCCAGCACGTTGGCGCCCACGGCCAGCGCCAGCAGGCCCGGCGCGCCGCGCAGCACTTGCAGCAGCGGCGTCTTGTCCTCGGCCTGGCGGGCCGCGGCGCGCCGGGCCTGCTCGGCCTGCTCGGCCAGGAAGTCGGGCGACTCCTTGATGCTCAGGCGGATCGCAAAGCCCACCACCAGCAGCGCGGCGCTGAACAGGAACGGCACGCGCCAGCCCCAGCTCATGAAGGCCGCGTCGTCCAGCGTGGTGACCAGCTTGAACATCAGCATGGACAGGATCAGGCCCGCGGGGCTGCCCAACTGCGCGAACGAGGCGAAGAAGGTGCGCTTGTTCCGGTCGGGGGAATGCTCGCCGGCCATGAGCACGGCGCCGCCCCATTCGCCGCCCACGGCGATGCCCTGCACGAAGCGCAGCGCCACCAGCAGGATCGGCGCCCACACGCCGATGGCGGCATAGGTGGGAAGCAGGCCGATCAGCACCGTCACCGACCCCATCATGAGCAGCGTGATGACCAGCGACTTCTTGCGGCCGATGCGGTCGCCGATGTGCCCGAACACCGCGCCTCCCAGCGGGCGCGCGAGAAAGCCCACGGCGAACGTGCCGAACGCGGCCAGCGTGCCGTAAAAGCCGTTGACCGACGGAAAGAACAGCTTGCCGAAAACCAGCGCGGCGGCGGTGGCGTAGATATAGAAGTCGTACCACTCGATCATGGTGCCGACGAATGCGGCGATGGCTGCGCGCACCGGCTGGTGCGTTGCCGTTTGGTGATTCCCCTTCATCTTTGCTCTCGGATTGCGGTGCGGCCGGCAGGATTGCCGCAAAGCCGCCGCTGTTATACGTCCGGCCCACCTCATAAGAAAAATTCTGATTTCTTATTCAGCACATTCACTGAACTTATAGAGCATACGGGCGCGGCCTTGCGCGAGGCTTGCCCGGCCCGCCCCCGCAGCGGGCAATTGCACAAAAAAACAAGGACTTGCAGGCGCTTCTGCGGCCCGGCACAGCGGCCCGCACGGGCCGGGCCGCAGAAGCGCGGAACGCCGCGCCGCCGGCCCGCCATAGGTGAAATCCCTGAAGCGCAAAGCGCTGCGGCCGGCCGCCCCGACGCCGTGGGCTAATAGCGCGAGATGACTTCCGGCCCGCTGCCGTGCCGGGCCCTGCAGTCTTCGTAGAAGGCGATGAATTCGCGGGCCGGCAGCGCGGGCGCGTAGTACCAGCCCTGGCCGTACTGCACGCCGAGCGCGATGAGATAGTCGGCCTGTTCGGGCCGCTCGATGCCCTCGGCCACCAGGATCAGGCCCAGCGACTTGCCCATCTCGATGATGTGCGGCGTGATGGAGCTGGTGGCCGAATCCGTGCCCACCGTGTCGATGAAAGACTTGTCGATCTTGAGGGTGTCAACATGGAGGGACTCCAGATACTGCAGGCTGGAATAGCCGGTGCCGAAGTCGTCGATGGCGATGGAATGCCCGAGCCGCCGCGCCTCATTGATGGTGACGTTGGCCACCTCGGGGTCCAGGAAGCCGCGTTCGGTCGCTTCCAGCCAGATCTGCTCGGTGCGCACGCCGGCCGGCCCGATCGCCCGCTGGATGACCCGCAGCACGCGGCCGGACTGCAGATCGTCCGCCACGAGGTTGATGGCCACGTGCAGCGAGCGGTCGGCCCGCAGCGCCGCGCCCAGGTCGGCCACCACGCCTGCCACCACTTGGTCGGTGATGTCGCCGATCAGACCATTTTCCTCGGCCACCGGGATGAACACATCGGGGCGCACCAGCGTGCCGTCCGGCCGCCGCCAGCGCACCAGCGCCTCGGCGCCGACGCAGATGCCGGTGGCAAGCTCTATGAGCGGCTGGTAGTGCACCACGAATTCCCGCTTGCGCACCGCGGTCGCCAGCTCGCCTTTCAGCGACAGCCTGCGCCGCGACAGCCACACGATGAGCCCGATCATGCTCGTCATCGCCAGCAGCGCCCCCGGCAGCAGCACCATCTGCTCGCGCCTGACGCTGGCGGAAAACTCCTGCCGCGGCGACAGCACGATGGCCACCCAGTCGCCGGACGTCGCCACGGCCGCCACGTGCCTGCCATCGATGCCGGACTTGCCCAGGCGGAAGATCCGGTCGACAGCGGCCGGGTCGGGGTGGTTCAACGTCGCCAGCACCGCGCCATTGCGCGCCACCAGCGCCAGCTGCACCGTGCTGCGCACGGTGACGTCGACCAGCCAGACCGGGTCCACCAGCACACAGTAGTTAGCGTTCTGCAGGCCGAGCATCGACACGGTGGGTGCGCCGTAGGCGCGCTTGTTCGGCACCACCCGCACGCCCCGGTCGGTCACGTAGCCCACCTTCCATTCGGCGGTCGATCCGCCTGCCGCGCCCCAGCTCGTGCATTGCAGCGCCCCGTCCGCGAAATACCCCATTTCCGTAACCGGGCGGGTCTGCACGGAAATGCGCCGCATGCCGTCTATGTGCTCCGCCGAACAGGGCCGGCTCGGCAGCGCGCTGGCGGCCGCCAGGGCTTCTTCGACTTGCCGGAAGGTGGATTCGGTGCGGGCGATGGCGCGCGTGGCCACCAGGGAGAGACGCTCCTGCTCTTTCACGACCGCGGTGTCCCAGGCGATGTAGAGCGAGATCACCACCGGCAGCACGATGGCAAGTCCACACAACAAACCGGCGACACAGACGACCTTGTTCCGCGACACACCAATTCCATCCCGGGCACGAGCTAGCGATCATACGACATCAGGGGGACGGATAAATGACCGACGCGGACGCCGCACGCGCCAGCGGAGAGGCTCCATCTGGATAAGAAATAATATGAATCATAAGTATCAATTTGGCACTTATTTTTGAAGCTAAATGACGCATTTAGCAATGATTATCACCTTCACCCACCCTGTGCATGGCCGCGATCTTGGCCTGCATCCCGATGCCGCGTACCGGGTGAACATCGAGGCCGACGGCGGGCACGCCAGCGGCGCGGCCGCGCTTGGGGTTCGGTCGTGGCGCTGGTCGCCTATGGCAACGACCGGGTGCCGGCCTCGTATACCCTTCTGCCGCCACCGCCGGCGCGGCCCGCAGCGGCCAGTGCGACGACGGCAACCGCCAGAATGCGGGCACCGGGGACGTGCGCCAGCGGTTCCGATCCGGGCCTGGAGCGACTTGGCGTCGCCCCATCATCTGGTTTTTCAGATTATTTATTTCTTCGAGGCGTCCTGCTCCACCACCATGTCGAGCACATAGGCGTGCGACGGCGCGTCGGCGGGAGGGTTCTTCCATTCGTAGCGCTTGACGCGCAGCACGGTGCGCACGCCGTCGCGGTGCGTATAGCCGTCGATGGACTGATAAAGCGGATGCCAGTCTTCCTGCGGCGGCAGCGCCAGGCCGGCCTCGCTGTAGCGGCGCTCGCGCACGCTCAGGCAGCGGTGCTCCGGCATCAGCGGATGGCTGCAGACCACACGCTGCGGCGCCACTTCCAGGAACACGGTCTCGCCTGCGCTGCCGTAGCGCGTCTCGGGCGTGGGCTCGCCGGCAAACGCCAGCACCGCGCCGTCCTGCGCCTGAAGCGTGAGACGCGGCGCGGCGGCGTCGCCGTCCAGCACGGCGCGCAGCTCGCCCTTCAGGCGGCGACCGATCTCGGCATCGAGCCGCATCAGCGCCGGTTCGCACGCCTTCATCGTCGAAGCCAGCGATGCCACCCGCAGCATGCCGTCTTCGTAGCGGTATCCGCCGAACTGCGTATTGCAGCCGCCGCGGACGCTCAGGCCCTGGTCCGTGAACGCCAGGCGCAGCGCGTGCCGCACGCCCGGCTCCAGCGCGGC
>NZ_LHSJ01000302.1:0-4753 GCF_001270295.1 Achromobacter sp. DMS1
CAGCGCGGGCAGGGCCTGCCAGGCGCCCCCAACTGTCCATCGATGCCGGACGGCGCGATCCAGTGCAGCTGCCCGTCGTACGCCCCAGCGCCCACGGCCGCCGCCTCGCCCAGCGGCGCCACGACGGGGATCTTGGCCACGCGCAAGCCGCCCAGCGCCTGCCACCCTGCCCAGGTGCCGTCATGGCGCTGCTTGTTCGCCCACACGCCGCCCAGCGGGTCGCGCACCATCAGGCCGGCCGTGCCGTCGGCATGGGCGAACGTCACTAGCGGTCCGTTGGTGCGTCCGCCCAGGCATTGCCAGCGGCGCTGGCCGGAATCCCAGCGATTGACGGCCGCGTTGGTTTCGCCGGCGGCAAACACCACCAGCCCGCCGCGCCCGTCCGAATACACCTGCGGCGCCATGTCCTTGCGCGACACGTAATAGGCGCGCTGCACCCAGGCCGCGGCCGGCCCCGCGGGCTCCTTGCAGCCGGTCGGCCCCGCGCAGTAGTGGTAGTCGTTCCAGGCGTAGTGCTGGAAGATCATGGACTTATCGGCGATTTCCGCGTCGTCCAGGTTGCTGGCTCGTTCCTGGCTCGGATAGTCGATGTAGCCCGCCTCGGCATAGTTGCCGGGCACGCGCAGCATGGCTTCGCGCACCAGCCGCGCGCTGGCGATGTGGTCGGGATGCCCGTGGCCCGCGCAACGCCAGCACAGCTCCGTGTACGGAACGCTGATCGTATCGTCCAGGTGGCGCACCGTGGTCGGGCCGTACTGGCGGATCAGGCCGGCCAGGGTATCCACGAGCTGCGCGCGCGTGTAGACCTCCACATGCGGGCCCAGCGTGTCCACGCGCTGCCCGGGCTCGGACTCGGTGCGGCTCAGCGGCGTCAGGCTGCCCCAGCCCTTGCCCAGCCAGGGATCTTTCAGGCGCATGTGCCAGAGCTGTACGCGCGGATTGCCGCGCAAGGTGAAGCGCGCGATGGTGCGCCCGCTCACGGTGCCCGCGTCTTCCCGCCAGTCGTCGGGCTGATGCGCCATATAGGCGTAGGCCGAGCGTATGCCGCGCTCGCGGCCCAGCATATAGCCTTCGCCCTCGCCGGCGTCGCTGGCGGTCAGGTACACCACCCGCACACAGCCGCCCGCCTCGATGTTGGCGGCGATATCCGGGTTCATGAACAGCAGATCGTCATCCAGGTGGGCCACGAAAGCCAGGTCCTTGATGCCGTGGCATTGCGCCAGCGAGGGCGGGGCGGCCTGCGCAGGGCAAGAGATCAGGCTGACGAGCGCGCAGAAGAGCGCGCGGACCACCAGGCGCGGCAGGACCATCGGAACGGACATATAAGAGACGAACAGGGAATTGCAATGAAACGGGGAAAGGCGGTGCACGGCGCGGCGCCCGGGAAAGGGCGCGCGCGGGCCGGCACGCAACGGACTTCACTTCATGGCAGCCGGGGGCCGCACGTTCAGGTTCAGGCCTGGGCTTCCGCCACCGCGCGCTGCACCGCCGGGCGGTTGCCGACACGCTCCAGGTAGGCCGTCAGCTTGGGAAACCGCGTCATGTCCACGCCGTCGCCCTCCAGCCAGCTGCCGATCGTGTACAGATAGCCGTCGACGTAGCTGTAGCGGTCGCCCGCCGCCCAGGGGCCGGCGATCTGCGTTTCGAGGTAGGCCGCGCAGGCCGTCATCGTTTCGGGAACCTTGGCCCGCATCGCTTCGTGCGCCGCGGGGTCGTCCGCCCAGCGCGCGCCGCGCCGTTTGTGCGCATGCGCCACGTGCGCCGTCGAAGCCAGATAGCTCGCCAGCTCCTGAAGCCGCGCGAAGGCGAACGGATCGTCCAGCGGGGCCAGCTTCGCGTCCGGAAAGCTCTGCGCCACGAAAGCCAGCAGGGCAGGCGTCTCCGTCAGCACGCCCTGCGGCGTGGCCAGCGCCGGCACCCGGCCCTTGGGATTCACGCGCAGGTACTCCGCGCTCTGCTGCTGCCCGGCGGAGAAATCGAGCTTCACCAGATCGAAATCGGCGTCCGCCTCGCGCAGCGCGATATGAGTGGCCAGCGCGCACGTGCCGGGAGCGGTATAGAAAGTCCAACGTGACATCTGCGTTTCCTTGTATGGGGCTGCGTCGGATGCCAAGAATAACGGCGGCGGGCGCAAGGATAAAGGTGACGGGTCGAAGGGCGGGCCGCGCCGCCGCGACCGGAAGGCCGGCGCGGCCCGGGCCACGATCAGGTGTGGTCTTTCATGGTGGCGGCGGGGGCATTGGCCTTGACGGATTCGATGCCGTTATCCCGCGCCGCGGTGCCCGAATACATTTCGCTCTGGCCGATCACCTGCCCGTTTGCCGCGGTCAGCGTGAAATACGGCGAACCATTGGCCGCCGTCTTGCGCTCATACCTCGCATCGATCGGCGCATTCTGGCGGACCGACGCAATGCCGTCCTGGGCGCTGGCTTTCGAGGAATAGCGCTGGCTGCTGAGAATGATTTCGTGATTGCCCGCTTTCAGGTTGAACACATACTGATCGCCGCTGCGCTTCAATTCAAAGTAACCGCTCATGAAAATCTCCTATGTTGTTATTCGGAGTTGATCGGTGCTGCGATGCGTACATGCAGGAACGCGGGGCAATAATAGTTCAAGCTTTATGGTTCGGGAATGAAGATGCGCATTCCTTGAATATCGGCCGGCCTCGAAAACAAAGGCCGCCTCTTCGGCGGCCGCTCCTTCCGGCGCGGCGGCTGGCGCCGCCGGTCCGTGCGCCCAAGCGGCGCGCGCGTTTAATTCCACTTGCCGCCATTTCCGGCCAGGCTGAACCTTCCGGCTCCCATGAACGCGATAGCGAGCGCGCAGAAGAGGAACATGCCCTGTAGTTCCAGCGCCCAGCCGCCGCTATTGTTCAGGCTGGAGATTTGCCCGGTGTGCGCGAGCAGGATGGCGACCACCATATTGATGGCGATGATGAGGCCGCCCAGGCGGGTGTAGATGCCCACGATGATGAGCACCGGGGCGAGGATTTCGCCGATATAGACGCCGTAGGCGAGAAATCCGGGCAGGCCGTGCGAGGACAGCATGCCGGCGATGCCGCCGACGCCGCCGCCGGTGATCTTGAAAAGACCGTGCAACAGGATCAGGATGCCCAGCGCCAGGCGCAGGACCAGCTTGCCAGTGTCGTCGGATTTGAACATGTCTGGATTCTCTTTTTTAGTCCGGAATGCCGGACAGGCGCGGCCATTATGGCAAGACCCGGGGAAAATCATCAAGCTTTTGTCCCCGGAGCGTTAACTAACGCTTACAGCTCTTCCAGATAGCGCATGCGGAAGCGCCGGCCTTTGATGTTGCAGGCGGAAAGCCGGCCGTAGGCCTGCCTGGCGATGCGGCGGTCCAGGGCGACATAGGTGTTGTATTCGGTGACGTTGATCTTGCCCAGCTGTTCGAAGGCCAGCCCGCCTTCGCCGGTGAAGGCGCCGACCAGATCGCCGGGGCGCAGCTTGTCTTTCTTGCCGCCCTGGATGCAGAGGGTCACCATGGGCGCGCGCAGCGGCCGGTCGGCGCGCGGGCGCAGCGACTGGAGATCGCCCCAGACCAGGGGGGCGCCCTGGTATTGCTCGATGAGGGTGGCCCAGCGCATTTCGTCGGCGGCGCACAGGCTGAGCGCCAGGCCCTTCTGTTCGCCGCGGCCGCTGCGTCCGATGCGGTGGATGTGCACCTCGGTGTCTTTGGTGACATCCACGTTGATGACGGCGCCCAGGTTCTGGATATCCAGCCCGCGGGCGGCCACGTCGGTGGCGACGAGGACGGCGCAGCTCTGGTTGGCGAACTGGATGAGGATCTCGTCGCGCTCGCGCTGTTCGAGGTCGCCATGCAGCGCGAGGGCGCTCACGCCCTGGTCGCGCAGGGTTTGCACCAGGTCGTGGCTGCGGGCCTTGGTGTTGCAGAAGGCCAGGGTGGAGGCGGGGCGGAAGTGGGCGAGCAGGCGCGCGACGGCGTCGAGCCGTTCTTCGGGGGCGATTTCGTAAAAGATCTGTTCGATGCGGCTGGCGTCGTGCCGGGCTTCGACCTTGACCTCGGCGGGGTTGCGCAGGAAGCGGGCGCTGAGCTTGCGGATGTTGTCCGGGTAGGTGGCCGAGAACAGCAGGGTCTGGCGCTTGGCCGGGCAGTGCGAAACGATGGCCACGATGTCGTCGTAGAAGCCCATGTCGACCATGCGGTCGGCTTCGTCCAGCACCAGGGTGTTGAGCCCGGCCAGGTCTAGATTGCCGCGCGCGAGGTGGTCCAGGACGCGGCCGGGGGTGCCGACGACGACGTGGGCGCCGCGGGCCAGGGACTCGGCCTGCGGGCGCACCGCGGCGCCGCCGCACAGGGTGAGCACCTTGATGTTGGGAATGAGGCGGGCCAGCCGGCGCAGTTCCTGGGCGACCTGGTCGGCCAGTTCGCGCGTGGGGCACAGCGCCAGCGTTTGCGGGGCGAACCAGGGCGGGTTGACTTTCTGCAGCGCGCCCAGGCCGAAGGCGGCGGTCTTGCCGCTGCCGGTCTTGGCCTGGGCGATCAGGTCGCGGCCTTCGAGGATGAGCGGCAGGCTTTGCGCCTGGATGGGCGTCATGCGCTCGAAGCCCAGGCTTTGCAGGTTCTGAAGCAGGGCGGGCGCAAGGGGCAGGGTGGAGAACTCGGTGTCGGTCACGGCAAGGCGGGCCCGCCACGAAGGGGGGCGCAATAAGAAGCGTAGGGCGTGAGTGTAAGCCCTGGCGGGTCGGCGCGCCCTAGCCGGCGGGCGGCGGCG
>NZ_LHSJ01000303.1:0-4725 GCF_001270295.1 Achromobacter sp. DMS1
GAGCAGGGCGAGCTGGCCCGGCTCCAGGCGCAAGCGCGCAATGCGCGCGCGGAGCTGGAGCGCACGCGCCGGCTGCTGCCGCAGCAGGCCGCCACGCGCGAGCAGTTCGACCAGGCGCGGGCCGACCACCAGCAGATCGAAGCCGAGATCCGGCGCGTGCAGGCGCTCATCGAACAGAAGCGGGTGCGGGCGCGTTCGACGGCCGGCTCGGCGTGCGCCAGGTCGAGCTGGGCCAGTTCCTGCGCGCGGGCGATCCGCTGGTTTCGCTGACGGACACGGCCTTCATGTACGCCAACCTCACGCTTCCGGAACGCGCGCTTTCGCAGGTGCGCCCGGGCATGCCGGTATCCATCGCCGTAGATGCCCATGGCGGGCGGCGTTTCGCGGGCCGCCTTACCACCATCGAGCCCGTGGTGGATGCCGCACGCGCACGCTGCGTGTGCAGGCCACGCTGCCCAACCCGGACGGCGCGCTGGCGCCGGGCATGTACGCGCAGGGCAAAGTCACGCTGCCGGAGCGCAGGCAGGCCATCGTGGTGCCCGAAACCGCGGTGAGCTACAGCGCCTACGGCGATTCGGTGTACGTGGTGGTTCCGGCCGACAAGGACGCGCGCCCGCCACGGTGCGCCAGGCGTTCGTGAAGACCGGCGAGCGGGTCGACGGGCGCGTCGTGCTCGCCGAGGGCGTCGAGCCGGGCGAGCGCGTGGTGACCTCCGGCCAGATCAAGCTGCACAACGGCGCGGCGGTGGAAATCCTCGCCTCCGACACGCTGGCCCGGCCGCCGGCGGCCCGGCCGTTCATTGAGGCGGGGGCGAAATTGCGATTCACCGATATTTTCGTGCGCGCCCCGTGCTGGCGCTGGTGGTCAGCACGCTGATCCTGCTGATGGGGCTGCGCGCGCTGACCGGCCTGCCGGTGCGGCAGTACCCCCTGACCGAGAACACCACCATCAGCATCGCCACCGAGTATCCCGGCGCCTCGCCGGACCTGATGCAGGGCTTCGTCACCCAGCCCATTGCGCAGTCCGTGGCCACGGTGGAGGGCATCGACTACCTGTCGTCCTCGTCCACCCAGGGGCGCAGCGTGATCAACGTGCGCATGAAGCTGAACGCGGACTCGAACAAGGCCATGACTGAAGTCATGGCCAGGATTAACGAGGTCAAGTACCGGCTGCCGCCCGAAGCCTACGACCCCGTCATCAAGAAATCGTCGGGCGAGGCCACGGCCGTGGCCTACGTGGGATTCTCCAGTTCCACGCTGGGCGCGCCCGCGCTGACCGACTACTTATCCCGCGTGGTGCAGCCGCGGCTCTCGTCTATCGACGGCGTGGCCAGCGTGGACCTCTATGGCGGCCAGAAGCTCGCCATGCGCGTATGGGTGGATGCCGATCGCATGGCCGCGCGCGGCGTGTCGGCCGGCGAGCTGGCGCAGGCGCTGCGCGACAACAACGTGCAGGCCGCGCCCGGCCAGGTCAAGGGGCTGTACGTGGCCGCCAACATCCAGGTGAATACCGATCTGGCGAGCGTGGCGGAATTCCGCGACATGGTGATCAAGCGCGAGGGCGCCACGATCGTGCGGCTGGGCGACGTGGCCACGGTGGAACTGGGCGCGGCGAGCCGCGACGCCAGCGCGCTCATGGACGGCGAGCCGGCGGTGTACTTCGGGCTGAATGCCACGCCGGTCGGCAACCCGCTGGTCATCGTGGAGCAATTGCGGCGCCTGCTGCCGGACATCGAGCGCAACCTGCCTCCGGGCGTCTCGGTGCAGGTGCCGTTCGAGCTGGCGCGCTTCATCAGCGCTTCCATCGACGAGGTGCGGCACACGCTGCTGGAGGCCATTGTCATCGTGGTGGCCGTGATCTTCCTTTGCCTGGGATCGCTGCGCGCGGTGCTGGTGCCGGTGGTCACGATTCCGCTCTCCATGCTGGGCGCCGCGGCCATCATGGCGCTGTTCGGCTTCAGCCTGAATCTGCTCACGCTGCTGGCCATGGTGCTGGCGATCGGACTGGTGGTGGACGACGCCATCGTAGTGGTGGAGAACGTGCACCGGCACATCGAGGAAGGGCAGTCGCCTGTGCGCGCGGCGCTGGTGGGCGCGCGCGAGGTGGCGGGGCCGGTCATCGCCATGACCATCACGCTGGCGGCGGTGTATGCGCCCATCGGCCTCATGGGTGGGCTGACCGGCTCGCTTTTCAAGGAATTCGCTTTCACGCTGGCCGGCGCGGTGGCGGTGTCGGGCGTCATCGCGCTCACCCTGTCCCCCGTGATGAGTTCCTTCCTGCTGCACAGCAAGGTTTCCGAAGGGTGGATGGCGCGCCGCGCCGAGCAGTTCTTCGGCTGGCTGGGGCGGGCATACGGGCGGCTGCTCGACCTCTCCCTGCATCACCGCTGGTTCACCGGCCTGCTGGCCGTGGCCGTGCTGGCCAGCCTGCCGTTCCTGTACAACGCGGCGCAGCGCGAGCTGGCGCCCGTGGAAGACCAGTCCATGGTGCTGACCGCCATCAAGTCGCCGCAGCAGGCCAACATCGATTACGTGGAGCGCTTCGGCAAGAAGTGGGACGACGTCATGAAAACGCTGCCCGAGCAGCGCGGACGCTGGCTCATCAACGGTTCCGACGGCGTGTCCAACAGCATCGGCGGCGTGGACCTGGAGGGCTGGACCCGCCGCCAGCGTTCCGCCGACGCGCTGCAAGGCGAGATCCAGGCCATGGCCAACGACATCGAGGGCAGTAACGTCTTCGCTTTCCAGCTTCCTGCGCTGCCCGGCTCCACCGGCGGCCTGCCGGTGCAGATGGTCATCATGAGCGCGGCCGACTATCCGGTGGTGTTCGAGGCCATGGAAGCGCTCAAGCGCGCCGCGCGCGCGAGCGGGCTGTTCATGGCGGTGGACAGCGACCTGGACTACAACAACCCCGTCGCGCGGATCCGCGTGGACCGCAGCAAGGCCAACAGCCTGGGCGTGACCATGAAAGACGTGGGCGACACCCTGGCGGTGCTGGTCGGCGAAAACTACGTCAACCGCTTCGGCATGGACGGCCGCTCCTACGACGTGATTCCCCAGAGCCCGCGCGGCCAGCGGCTCACCCCCGAGGCGCTCGCGCGCTACTACGTGAAGAGCGCCACCGGCGGGATGGTGCCGCTGTCCAACCTCGTCACGGTGACCATGGGGGTGGAGCCCAACAAGCTCACGCAGTTCGACCAGCGCAACGCCGCCACCTTCCAGGCTATTCCCATGCCGGGCGTGACCATGGGCGATGCGGTGCGGTTCCTGTCGAAACAGGCGCAGTCGCTGCCGGCGGGCTTCAGCTACGACTGGCAATCCGATGCGCGCCAGTACACCGAGGAAGGCTCGGCGCTGATGACCACCTTCGTTTTCGCCATTATCGTGATCTACCTGGTGCTGGCGGCGCAGTATGAAAGCCTGCGCGATCCGTTCATCATCCTGGTCAGCGTGCCCATGTCGATCTGCGGCGCCCTGATCCCGCTGGCGCTGGGGGCGGCCACCATCAACATTTACACCCAGATCGGGCTGGTGACGCTCATCGGGCTCATCAGCAAGCACGGCATCCTGATGGTGGAGTTCGCCAACGAAATGCAGCTGAGCCATGGGCTGGACCGGCGCGCGGCCATGGAACAGGCCGCGCGCATCCGGTTGCGTCCCATTCTCATGACCACCGCCGCCATGGTGGTGGGCCTGGTGCCGCTGCTGTTCGCCACCGGCGCGGGGGCGCACAGCCGCTACAGCCTGGGGCTGGTCATCGTGGTGGGCATGCTGGTGGGCACCTTGTTCACGCTGTTCGTGCTGCCCACCGTGTACACGGTTTTCGCCCGCGACCACCGGGCCGCCGCCGAAACGCCGCGGCGCGCGAACTGGCGCGCGCCCAGGCTCGGGATCGGCAAGACAGCCTGCCAGCCTGAGGAGTCATCATGCAGAACACATTGCCCAAGCTCGTCCGCCGCTGCGCCTGGCTGGCGGCGCCGCCGCGCTGGCCGGCTGCGCCGTGGGGCCCGATTACCGCGCGCCGGGCCGAGGCGCCGGTGCGGCTCGCCAGCCCGGAGCTGGCGCTGTTTTCGCACGAACGCGTGCAGCGCGAGTGGTGGAAGCAGTTGCAGGATCCCCAACTCGACCGGCTGATCGCGTTGGCGCTGGCGCGCAATCACGATATCCGGCTCGCGCAGGCGCGCCTGGCCGAATCGCGCGCGGCGCTGCACGAGAAAACGCTGGACCGCTGGCCCGCGATCACCGCCAGCGGCGGCTACGAGCGCAGCCTGTCGCAGTTGAATCCCGGCGCGGCGGGCGAACGCAACCTGGCGCGCAGCTATCGCGCGGGCTTCGACGCCGCATGGGAGCTCGACTTCTTCGGAAGACTGCGCCGCGCGGAAGAAGGCGCGCAAGCCGCCAGCGAGGCCAGTCGGGCCGATCTGGCCCAGGCCGCAGTGGTGGTGGCCGCCGAGGTGGCGCGCAATTACTTCGCGCTGCGCGGCGCCGAACAGCGCCTGCGCGTGGCCCGCGACAGTCTCGCCAGCCAGCGCGACACCCTGCGCGTGGTGCAGGCGCTGGCGGCCAGCGGCCGGGGCGACGCAGGCGATGTGGCCAGGGCGCGGGCCGAGCTCGCCACCGTCGAGGCCAGCCTGCCGGTGCACGAAACCGAGAGGCGCGTGGCGCTCTACCGTCCTGGCCGTGCTGGCGGGCCTGCGCCCGGCCGAGCTGGGAGAACTGGAGCCGG
>NZ_LHSJ01000304.1:0-4725 GCF_001270295.1 Achromobacter sp. DMS1
GCCCGCACCGCCAGGTCCACCTGCGCGGGGCCGGCGTCGGGCTGGTGCGCGATGACCCGGCCCGTGGCCGGGTCATACACGGGAATGGGCGCGCCCTCTCCCTGGCGCACCGGCTCGCCGTCGATGAGCATGTGCTCGCGGATAGCATCCAGTTCAGGGCGGCCGGAAGAAGATACGGAAGGCGTGGACATGCCGTTGCGCTCCATCTGCTAGGGTGCAGGCAGGATAGCAACGGCGGGCACGGCCGCGCTTGTCGGCGCGTGCATGGGAATTTGTCATTCTGAGCACGGCGGGCGCCGTGCGGGGAGAATGCGGCCGGACGCCCCACGACGGGGCCCGGCCGCGGACGGGCGCGCCGTCAGTCCAGCATCAGCACGGTCGCGCCGGTGGTCTTACGGCCCGCCAACGCGGTCTGGGCCTGGCCGGCCTCGCCCAGCGGGTAGCGCTGGTCGATGCGCACCTTGATTTTCTTCTTGAGCACGAGGTCGAACAGCTCCTTGGAGGCGGCCTGGAGCTTCTCGGGGGTGTTCACGTGGATGCCCAGCGACGGACGCGTGACGTACAGGCTGCCCTTCTGGTTGAGTATGCCCAGGTTGACGCCGGTGACGGGCCCGGAGGCGTTGCCGAAGCTCACCATCAGTCCGCGCGCTCGATGCAGTCGAGCGAGATTTCCCAGGTGTCCTTGCCCACGCCGTCGTACACCACGGGCACCTTCTTGCCGCCGGTCAGTTCGAGCACGCGCTCGACTACGTTCTCGCGCGAATAGTCGATGGTTTCCCACGCGCCGTTGGCGCGCGCGAGCGCGGCCTTTTCGGGGCTGGACACCGTGCCGATGAGCTTCACGCCCAGCGCCTTGGCCCATTGGCAGGCGATCAGGCCCACGCCGCCAGCGGCCGCGTGGAACAGGATGGTCTCGCCGCCCTGCAGGCGGTAGGTCTGGCGGAACAGGTACTGCACCGTCAGGCCCTTGAGCATGATGGCGGCGGCTTCGTCGAAGCCGATGCCCTTGGGCAGCTTGACGACCTGCGCGGCCGGCACGTTGCGCGCCTCGGCGTAGGCGCCGAGCGGGCTCTGGCCGTAGGCCACGCGGTCGCCCGCCTTGAGGTGGCGGACGTCGGCGCCCACCGCGGTGACCACGCCCGCCCCCTCGAAGCCCAGGCCGTGCGGCAGCGGATGGGGATACAAGCCCGTGCGGTAATAGATATCGATGAAGTTCAGCCCGGCCGCGTGCTGCCGGATCGTGACCTCGTTGGGTGCGGGCGGCGGCACTTCCACGTCCACGAGTTTCAGGACTTCGGGGCCGCCGTGCTGCTCGATACGGATTGCCTTGACGAGATTGCTGGCCATGCTGGCCTCCTTTCTTGGGTAATGAGTGCGAAACAACCGAAAACGGATTCAGCGCGCGGATGGCGCGCCGGACGGCTGGCGCGGGCCGCCCATCAACACGAAAACGCCGCCCAGCACGAGCACCGTGCCTGTCAATTGCCACATGGTGATGGGTTCGTCCAGGAACCAGGACGCCAGGAACAGCACCGATACCGGCCCCATCATGCCCAGCAGCGACGCCGTCGGCGCGCCGATGAGCGCCACCGCCCACATCAGCATGAACACCGGCGCCACCGTGTTCAGCGTGGCGTGTATGACCGAGTAGCCGTACACGCCCGCGGGTTGGATCAGCACCGAGGCCGGGTGCACCACGAAGAACTGCACGATACATGCCACGCAGGACACCAGCATGGCGTAGGCCACCAGGCGCGTGGCCCCGATGCGCTTGATGAGCTCGCCCGAGCAGATGAGATACACAGAATAGCTGAGCGCCGAACCGAAAACGAACAAAGACCCCACCAGCACCTCGGCGCCGCCGCCGAACGACAGGTCGTGCGCGAACACCAGCACCACCCCCGCATACGACAGCAGCATGGCCATCCATTGCCGGCGCTCCACGGGGCGCTTGAACCAGGCGGCGGAGATCAGCACCACCAGGGACGGCGAGAGGAACAGGATCAGGCGCTCCAGGCTGGCGGTGACATAGCGCAGCCCGAGGAAATCGAGGAAGCTCGACAGGTAATAACCCATGAGGCCCAGCACGCACACCTGCAGGCGTTCCTTGGGGGTCATGGTGACGATCTCGCCCCGCGCGGCCCGGCGCGATTGATGCCAGGCCACGGCGGCGAAGAAAGGCATGGCGAACAGCATGCGAAAAGCGATCAGCGTCACGGCGTCGATGCCGTAGCGGTAGGTGAACTTGACGATGATGGCCTTGGCCGAGAACAGGATGGCGCCCAGAGCCGCCAGCAGGAATCCGGCCGCGCGGTTGGAAAGACGTGAGACCGGAAGAAAACTGGCTTGGCGATTCATGCGATGATTTTAGATTCAGTGCAAAGTGAATTGCACACTTCCCCCGGTTTTTTCTCCTTCATGACTCGACAACGCGCCCTCACGCAAATCCACATCGCTGCCGTGCTCTTCGGGCTCACCGGCGTCTTCGGCGAACTGATCCAGGCGGGAGCCGCCGTCATCACGCTGGGCCGGGCCTGCTTTGCCGTCGTCGCGCTGGGCCTTTTCGCGCGGCTGCGCAGAAAGCCGCTGCTGGGCACGCTCACGCCCGCCCAGCTCTTCGTGCTGGTGCTGGCCGGCGCGCTGCTGGCGGCACACTGGGTCACCTTCTTCATCTCGGTCAAGGTGGGCGGCATCGCCATCGCCACGCTGGGCTTTGCCAGCTTCCCGGCCTTCATCACCCTTTTCGAGGGGCTGGTTTTCCGCGAGCGCGTGCGCCTGGCGGAATGGCTGCTGCTGGCCCTGGTGACAGCGGGGCTGGTGCTGGTGACGCCGTCTTTCGACCTGGCCGACAAAGGCACCATCGGACTGGCCTGGGGCCTGCTGTCCGGCCTGACCTTCGCGCTGCTGGCCATCTCCAACCGGCGCTCGGCCTCCGGCATGGACCCGATGCAGGTGGCCTGCTGGCAGAACCTGGTGGTCGCCCTGGTCATGCTGCCTTTCGCCACGTCCCAGTTGCCGCAGGCCCAGGCGCTCGACTGGCTCTGGCTCGCCCTGCTGGGCATTTTCTGCACCGGTCTTTCCCACTATCTCTTCGTCTCCAGCCTCACCCGGCTGAATGCGCGCAGCGCCGGGCTGGTCATCGCGCTGGAGCCGGTCTACGCCATTGCGTTCGCCTGGGCGCTTTTCAGCCAGCAGCCCACGGTGCGCATGATGGCGGGCGCCGCCCTCATCATCGCGGCCATCGTCTGGTCGGGCCTGCGCAAAAGCCCGCCGCCAGCGCCCCAGGCCGGCGCATCGCCTTGACAATATCTGCCTAGGCAGCTAAATTGCCGGGCATGAATCCCCCGCCTTCCCCGTCCTCGCCCGCCCCTTACCGCGTCGATGCACGCTGCGTCATGGAGGACAACCCGGGCTACATGATCAAGCAGGTCTACCATTCCATGAACCGGATGCTGGACCAGCAGATGGCCCCGCTGGACCTCACCGCCTCGCAATGGCGGCCCATCGCCATGGTATCCGTCGGGCGCGCCGACACGCCGGCCGAGCTCGCGCGCCTGAACGGCCTGGATACGGGCGCCATGACACGCACGCTCGACCGCCTCGAAGCCAAGGGGCTGCTGCGGCGCGTGCGGTGCCACGAAGACCGGCGCGTGGTGAAGATCGTACTGACCGACGAGGGCGAGGCCAAGGCGCGGCAGATCCCCGCCAACATCGCGCGCACGCTCAGCCTGCACTTGCGCGGCTTCACCGCCGACGAAGTCGCGCAGCTCATGCACTACCTGCGGCGCATGATCGCCAACGGGTCGGACGCCGGCCTGGCGCCCTAGGAGCCGTCGACACCGCCGCAAGTCCCCACGGCCCTGGCCGCAAGGGCTGCGCGTAGCGGCCCCATTTGGCATAATGCCTGCCTAGGCAAATACAGATCAATCAACCATATTCAGCATACCGTCAGGATGAAACGCCTTTTTTCTACCGCATTGGTGCTCGCTCTGAGCGGTTGCGCATTGATGGAGCCCGGCCCCGCCCCCGTGGAAAAGCTGGACGCCGCCCGCCTGGGCCTGGCCCGGCAGGACACGCAATGGCCGCAGGACCGCTGGTGGCAGCGCTATGGCGACGCCCAGCTCGACGCCTTGATGGACGAGGCGCTGGCCAGCAATCCGTCGATGAGCGCGGCACGGGCGCGGCTGGCGCAGGCGAACGCCGCCGTCAGTTCCGCGCGCGCCCCGCTCTTTCCGCGGGTGGACGCCGATTACCAGCTCACCCGCGAGCATCTGTCCAAGAACTACATCTACCCCGCGCCGCTGGGCGGCTCGGTGGTGAGCGACAACCGGCTGGCGCTGGATTTCAGCTACGAGCTGGATTTCTGGGGCAAGAACCGCTCGCTGCTGCAGGCGGCGGTGTCGCAGCAGCAGGCGGCGCAGGCCGACGCCCAGGCGGCGCGCAACGTGCTGGCCGGCGCCGTGGTGCGCGCCTACCTCAATCTGCAGAACGCCTTTGCGCAGCGCGACGTGCTGGAGCGCATCCTGCGCCAGCGCGCCGACGTGCTGCAGCTCACGAAAGATCGCTACGCCGCGGGGCTGGACACGCAGGTCGAAGTCAAGCAGGCCGAGTCTTCCCTGGCCGCCGGCAAGGTGGAACTGACCCAGAACCAGACCACGATCGCCCAGCTGCGCAACCAGGTCGCGGCGCTGGCCGGCGCCGGCCCGCAGCGCGGACAGTCGCTGG
>NZ_LHSJ01000305.1:0-4717 GCF_001270295.1 Achromobacter sp. DMS1
GCGGCGCTCATCGCGCAGGCGCGCCGGCCCATCTTCTACGGCGGCGGCGGCCTGGTGAATGCCGGCGCGCAGGCTTGCGAGGCTTTCGGCGAGCTGGTGCGCCACACCGGCGCGCCCTGCACGCTCACGCTCATGGGCCTGGGCGCGTTCCCGGCATCCAGCCCGCAGTTCGTGGGCATGCTGGGCATGCATGGCACGGTGGAGGCCAACCTGGCCATGCACAACGCCGACCTGGTGGTGTGCATCGGGGCGCGCTTCGACGACCGCATCACGGGCAAGCTCTCCGAATTCTGTCCCCATGCGCGCAAGATCCACATCGATATCGACCCGGCGTCCATCAACAAGGTGGTGCGGGTGGACGTGGCCCTGGTGGGCGATTGCCTGCCGCTGGTGCGCGCGCTGCGCGCCGAGCTGGGCGATGCGGCGCCGGACCCGGCGCGGCTGGCGCCCTGGTGGCGGCGCATCGAGGCCTGGCGCGCCCGCGACTGCCTGGCTTATGCGCCCGCCGCCGACGCCATCCTGCCCCAGCACCTGATGTCGCGCCTGAATGCGGCGCTGGCCGGCCGCGATGCGGTGGTGTCCACCGACGTTGGCCAGCACCAGATGTGGGCCGCGCAATACCTGCGCTTCGACCGCCCGGGGCGCTGGCTCACGTCCGGCGGCGCGGGCACCATGGGATACGGCGTGCCCGCCGCCATCGGCGCCCAGGTGGCGCATCCGGACAAGACCGTGGTGTGCGTGAGCGGCGACGCCTCGGTGCTGATGAACATCCAGGAGCTGTCCACCGCCATGCAGCACCGCACGCCGGTCAAGGTCGTGCTGTGCAACAACGGCTACATGGGCATGGTGCGCCAGTGGCAGGAACTGATCCATGGCGGGCGCTACAGCCACAGCTACAACGCGTCGCTGCCGGATTTCGTGGCGCTGGCGCGCGCCTTCGGCTGGGGAGCGGCGCGCGTGGAAGATCCCGCCGAACTGGACGCCGCGCTGGCGGCCTGCCTGGCGCACGACGGCCCCTACTTCCTGGATGTGGCCGTGGCCGCCCAGGAAAACTGCTTTCCCATGATGCCGGCCGGCGAAGGCCATCACCGCATGATGCTGGCCGAAGGCGTCTGGTATCAGGACGAAACGACCTGACCCGGCCCCCTCGGCGCAGCCCGCGCGCAGCGCGGCATGGGGGCCCTTTCTTTCAGAACTGGATCGACAGCCCGCCGTCCACCACCAGCACGTGCCCGTTGACGTAGGACGCCGCGCGCGAGGCCAGGAACACGGCCGCGCCGGCGATTTCCTCCGGCTCGCCCCAGCGGCCCATGGGATTGCGCGCGGCGATGCGCGGGCCGACCGCGGGGTCGGCCACCATGCCGGCATTGGTTTCGGTGGCGAACGTGCCCGGCGCGATGGCGTTGCTGGTAATGCCGCGGCCGCCGAACTCGGCCGCCAGCGCGCGCACCATGCCGGTCAGGCCCTGTTTGGCGGCCGGATACACCGCGTCGCCCGCGCGCGCCAGTTCGCCGACCACGGATGTGATCGCGATCAGCCGTCCGCCGCCCTGGCGCACCATGCGCTCGGCCGCGAACTTGGACAGCAGCAGCCCGGCCACCAGGTCCGTGTCGATCAGTTCGCGGATTTCGGCGGGCGACGTGTCCGCCAGCGTCTTGCGATTGCGCGCGCCCACGTTGTTGACCAGGATGTCCAGCCGCCCGTGCTCGGCATCGATGCGGCCAAAGGCCCGGGCCATCGCCGCATCGTCGCTGACATCGAAGGCCAGCGCATGCGCGTCCAGCCCCTCGCCCTTCAGCGCATCCGCCGCCGCGTGGGCCGCCTGCGCATTGCGGCCATTGATCAGCACGCGCGCGCCACAGCCCGCCAGCGCCCGCGCAATGCACAATCCGAGCCCGCGCGCCGACCCCGTCACCAGCGCGACCTGCCCGCCCAGCTCGAAATTGCGCAGATAAGGCAGCACACTCATCTCAACTCTCCATCACAGCGCATCACACGCAACGCATCATAAGTCCTCGTTCCATCGGACACCCCACAGCCATCATCGCGGATCCGGCTCTGCCGGTCCGCAGCGGCGCCCCCTTGAGGGAGCAGCGCGGAGGGCGCTTCGGGGGAGGGGGGCACATTCATTCGCGGAACTCCGGCGCCCAATGCAGCAGGCGCCGTTCCAGCCAGGTAACGCAATAGACCAGGGCGATGCCCACCACCGACAGCAGCGTCACGGCGGCGAACATGTCGGTGGCGTTCAGCGTGGCCAGCGCGGTAATCATGAGATAGCCCATGCCCGTGGTGGAGCCCACGAACTCCGCCAGCACCACGCCGATGAGGGCGAAGCTGATGGCGTTGGGCAGGGCCGCGAAAGTCCATGCGGCGACCGTGGGCACGCGCACGCGCCACAGAATCTGGCGCGGCGAACCGCCCAGCGTGCGGCAGAAGTCCACCAGCTCGCGTTCCACGCTGCGCCCGCCCTTGTAGGTATTGAAGAACACCAGAAAGAACACCACGAACCACGAGGTCACCACTTTCGAGGCCAGGCCCAATCCGAAGAACATGGTGATGAGCGGCACGAAGGCGATGCGCGGCATGGAGTTGAAGGCCACGATGAAGGGGTTGAAGACGTCGGCCAGGAAGCGGCTGCGCGACAGCGTCATGCCGACCAGGAAGCCGCTGGCCACGCCCACCGCCAGGCCCGCCAGCGTGGCCTGCAGCGTCAGCCACAGGTGCGGCCAGACCGAGCGGGGCCCGGGCTGCAGCCATTCCCAGAGCCGCACGGCCACGCGCGACGGCTGGCTGATGAAGAACGGGTCGAACAGCGTGTTCTGCACGAACCACGGGATGCGGGTGAGGATTTCCCAGGCGCCCAGGATGAGGGCCAGGATGAGCGCCTGCCACAGCGTGATGCGCAGCCGCCGGGCCGCGCCGGCGCGGCGGTCCTGGCGCAGCCGGTCCTGCAGGGAGTCGGAGGAAGCGAAATCGGACATGGATGGAGGAATCAGGCGGCGGCGCGGAACTGTTGTCCGAGCACGCTCCAGAGGCTTTGCACGTGGGCCGTGAACTGCGGGGTTTCGCGCAGCGTGAAGACGTCGCGCGGATGCGGGATGGCGATGCGCTCGTCGAGCAGCACGCGGCTGGGCGGTCCGGACAGCACCACCACGCGGTCCGAGAGGGTGATGGCCTCGTCCAGGTCGTGCGTGACCATGACGATGGTCTGCCCCAGTTTGCGCCAGATGTCGATCAGCTCGCGGTGCAGGTGGGTCTTGGTGTGCGTGTCCAGCGCGCCGAAGGGTTCGTCCAGCAGCAGGATGCGCGGCTCCACGGCCAGGCTCATCAGCAGCGCCACGCGCCGGCGCATGCCGCCGGAAAGCTGGTGCGGGTAGGCGTCGGCGAAAGCGGAAAGATGGCCCAGCTCCAGCAGCTCCGCCACGCGGTGCGCGATGCGGTCGGCCGGCACGCCCCGGAACTTCAGGCCCAGCGCCACGTTCTTCCTGACGCTGAACCACGGCAGCAGCGTGTCCTTCTGGAAGATGTAGCCCAGCGCGGGCGGCACCTGGCCGTCCACCACCCGGCCGTCCACGCGGATCTGGCCGGCGGTGGGCCGCAGGAAGCCGGCGATCATGTTGAGCAGCGTGCTCTTGCCGCAGCCCGAAGGGCCGACGATGGAAACGAACTCGCCCGCCGCGATGTCCAGGCTCACGTCGCCCACCGCATGCGTGGTGGCCTGGCGCGTCTGGTAGGCCTTGCCCACGTGGTCCAGCGAGATCATCACAGGCCCCGCGCGCGCCGCACGAAGCTCATGTCCACGCATTTCGCGTAGGGCGCGTTCTTGAGTTCCTCGTTGGAGAACTGGCGGCCGTCGCCCATGATGCCGGCCATGCGCTGGTAGGCGTCTTCGGTGATGAGGTTGTCCTTGAGGAACACGGTTTCCTTGTAGACGCCCAGCGTTTTCTCGATGGCGGCGCGCGGAAAGGCATTGAGGTAGTCGTCGTAGATGGCGTCGGTGACGGCCGCCGCGCTGTTGGCGGAAATGAAATCCTGCGCCTTGACGAGCCCGCCCACGAATGCTTGCACGACTTCGGGGCGCTTCTGGATGGTGTCGGCCAGCGTCAGCGCCGCGATGCCGGGCACGTCGCCGCCCATGAATTCCTGCCAGGAGCTTTCGGTGGTGGCGTCGAAGATGGGCACGCCCCAGCCTTCCTCGCGCGCCTGTTCCATCATGGACATGGTGGCCATGGTGGCCGATACCGAGCCGGTCTTGAGCGCGCCCAGCATGGTGGCCAGGTCGCCCAGGGGGCGGATGTCGACCTTGTCGGCCACGCCGGCCTTCTGCATGAGGTAGAGCGCCATCAGCCAGGTGCTGGACTGCGGCTGGGTGGCGCCCACGCGCTTGCCCGCCAGGTCTTTCAGCGTCTTGATCTTGCCGCTTTCGTAGTCTTCGCGGCGCACGATGATGTTGGCGTAGGTGAGCTTGCGGTCGAAGCCGAAGACCAGCGCGGCCGGCTTGCCGGCCAGCGTGAGCGCGGGCGCCGCGGTGGCCGCGGTGGCGCCAAATACGATCTGCCCGGCCGCCAGCAGCTGGTTGGTGCGCGGCCCGCTTTGCGAGTTCAGGTATTCGACGTCCAGCCCGCCTTCGGCGAAGTAGCCCTTTTTCAGCGCCACGTAGCCCGCCGCGAAGAAGGGGTCGATGCTGCCCTGCCCGTAGGCCGCGCGGCCGAGCTTG
>NZ_LHSJ01000306.1:0-4706 GCF_001270295.1 Achromobacter sp. DMS1
CATCTGGCGCTCGTCCACCATGGCGCCCATGGCGGTCGCCGGGTCCAGCGGATCGCCGGGCCGCAGGCGCGCGGCGTGCTGCGCGACCTTTTCCATGAACGTTTCGTAGATGCCGTCCTGCACGTACAGGCGCGAGCCGGCGATGCAGACCTCGCCCTGGTTGGAGAAGATGGCCAGCGCGGCCACCAGGGCGGCGCGATCCAGGTCGGGGCAGTCCTCGAACACGATGTGCGGCGACTTGCCGCCGCATTCCAGCCATACGCGCTTGAGATTGGATTCGCCCGAATAGCGCATGAAGCGCTTGCCGGTGGCCGTGGAGCCGGTGAAGGCGATGCAGTCCACGTCCGGGTGCAGGCCCAGCGCCTGGCCGGCCTCGGCGCCCAGGCCGGGCACCACGTTGAACACGCCGGGCGGGATGCCGGCGTCCTGCGCCAGGCCGGCCAGGCGGATGGCCGACAGCGAAGATTGCTCGGCCGGCTTGAGAATGACGCTGTTGCCCGCGGCCAGCGCCGGCGCGACCTTCCAGGCGGCCATGAGCAGGGGGTAGTTCCACGGCACCACGGCGGCCACCACGCCCAGCGGCTCGCGCGTGATGGTGGCCAGCGCCGAGGGGCCGGTGGGCGCGATCTCGTCGTAGACCTTGTCGATGGCTTCCGCATACCAGGCATAGCAATGCGCGGTTTCCGGCAGGTCGAAGGCCAGGGCGTCGCGGATGGGCTTGCCCATGTCCAGCGTCTCGATCAGGGCAAGTTCCCCGGCATGCTCCCCGATGAGCGTCGCCAGCCGCTGCAGGCGCGCCTTGCGCTCGCGCGGCGGCAGCCCCGCCCATGCTCCCGCCTCGAACGCGCGCCGCGCTGCCTCCACCGCGCGGTCCACATCCGCCTGCCCGCAAGCCGCCACCTGCGCCAGCCTGCGCCCGTCGATCGGGCTGATCGCCTCAAACGTCGTCCCGCCGGCGGCATCGCAATACGCGCCATCGATATACGCCTGCCCCCGCAGCTCAAGCGCAGCGGCCCTGGCATGCCAATCTTGGGTGTCTTGGTTCATGATCCCGTCTTCCTTTCAGATGTCAGTCTTCCACGGCGCCGTGCGCTCCACGGGCCGCAGCGCCGCGGGCAAGAAACCGGCCCTCGCAACGCGACGGCGCCCCCCAGGCGCGCCGGGGGCCCTTACCCCGCTCTTGCCACCATCGCATCCAGCAGCACATTGCACCCCGCCTCCAGGTCTTCCGGCTTGGCGTCCTCGATCTCGTTGTGGCTGACGCCGTCTTTGCAGGGCACGAAGATCATGGCGGTGGGCGCGACCGAGGCCATGTAGACCGCGTCGTGGCCGGCGCCGGTGACGATGTCCATGGCCGGCAGCCCGCGGCGCGCGGCGCTTTCGCGCACTTTGCCCACCAGGCCGGGGTCGAACGGCGTGGGCGGGAAGTGCTGCACGTCCTTGATCTCGACCTGCACGTTGTGGCGGCGCGCGACTTCCTGGCAGACCTGGCGCCATTGGCTGTCCATCTCGGCCAGGCGCTGTGCGTCTTCGTGGCGCAGGTCCACCGTGAGCCGGACCTGTCCGGGGATCACGTTGCGCGAGCCGGGGTGGGCGTGGATCTCGCCCACCGTGCCGCGGCCGTGCGGCGGGTGCGCGCGCGCGATGTCGATGACGGCCTGCAGCAGGAAACTGGCTGCGTACAGCGCGTCGCGCCGCACCGGCATGGGCGTGGGCCCGGCGTGCATTTCCATGCCGGTGACCGTCACGTCGTACCAGCGCAGCCCCAGCGAGCCGGTGACCACGCCGACCACTTTGCGCTCGTGCTCCAGGATGGGGCCCTGCTCGATGTGCGCCTCGAAGTAGGCGTCCACCGGCCAGCCGCCCACCGGCTCGCTGCCGGCGTAGCCGATGGCCTTCAGTTCGTCGGCCACCGACTTGCCCTCGGCGTCGCGCGCGGCCAGCGCCACTTCCAGCGGGAACTTGCGGGCGAACACGCCCGAGCCCATCATCACGGGCACGAAGCGCGAGCCTTCCTCGTTGGTCCAGATGGCCAGCTCCAGCGGCGCCTCGGTGGTCACGCCGGCGTCGTTGAGCGTGCGCATGACTTCCAGGCCGGCCATCACGCCATAGCAGCCGTCGAACTTGCCGCCGGTGGGCTGGGTGTCGATGTGGCTGCCGGTCATGACCGGCGGGCGGCTGTTGTCGCGCCCGGGGCGGCGCGCGAAGATGTTGCCCACCTGGTCTACGCGCACTGTCAGGCCGGCCTCGCGCATCCAGCCGGTGACCAGGTCGCGGCCCTGGCCGTCCAGCGCGGTCAGCGCCAGGCGGCAGTTGCCGCCCTTGGGTGTGGCCCCGATGCGGGCCAGGTCCATCAGCGACTGCCAGAGCCGCTTTCCGTTGATTGCAAGCTGAGTGGTCATGATCAATGTTCCCATGTGTCAATGTTCCTGGCCGCGACGGGCCAGCGCCGCATTGCGGATGCCGGTGAGCGTTTCGCCAGGCGCGATGCCGTCGGCGTCGTAGCGGATTTCCAGCAGCGCGGGCAGGCTTTCGCGCTCGGCGAAATCCAGCGCGCGCCGCAGCGCCGGCCCGAAGCTGGCGGTGTCTTCCACCGCCTCGCCATGGCCGCCGTAGCCCTTGATGATCTGCGTGAAGTCCGGATTGGCGAAGTCCAGCGCGATGGCGCGTCCGGGGAATTCGCGCTCCTGGTGGGCGCGGATGGTGCCCCACACGCCGTTATTGAAGACTAGCACCACGATGCCCAGGCGGTACTGCATGGCCACGCCCAGTTCCTGCATGTTCATCTGGAAGCAGCCGTCGCCCGCGTAGCAGACCACGGTGCGGCGGCGGTCTTCGAGCTTGGCCGAGATGGCGGCAGGCAGGCCATAACCCATGGAGCCCACGGTGGGCGCCAGGCTGGTGCCGGGGCCGGTGAAGCAGCGGTAGCGGTGCGGGTACAGCGCGTAGTTGCCCGCGCCCACCGTGACGCAGGCGTCGGCCGGCAGCAGGGCGTTGGCCGCGGCGGCGGCCTCGTCCAGGCTCATGGGGCCGGCCGCGGGCAGGGGCTGCCAGCTGGCCCGCAGTTCGGCGTGCGCGGCGTGCACCGCCTGTCCGCGCGGCACGGCATGGCCGGGCGCGAGCGCGGCCGCCGCCGCGGCGAAGCCGGCCGGGTCGGCCACGATGGCCTGGGTGGGCGAGAAGACGCGGCCCAGCTCGGCCGCGTCGGGGTATACGTGGATGAGCTGCTGGCGCGGCAGCGGGCTTTCGATGAGGGTGTAGCCCTCGGTGGTGGCTTCGCCCATGCGCGTGCCCACGGCCAGCACCAGGTCGGCCTCGCGCAGCCGCCGGCGCAGGGCAGGCGTCATGGCCCAGCCCACATGGCCGGCGGCGTTCGGATGGCGCTGGTCGAAGCATTCCAGGCGCCGCCACGCCGTGCCCACCGGCAGCTCGAAGCGCTCGGCAAAGCCGGCGATGTCGCCGATGGCCTCGCGCGTCCAGCCATGCCCGCCCAGCAGCAGGAAGGGCCGCTCGGCCTGGTCCAGCAGCGCTTTCATGCGCGCCATGTCGCCGGCGCCCGGGTGGATGCGCGTGCGCGTGTAGCGCGGCAGGTCGGCCACGCGGGCGCGGCCCCACAGCGTGTCTTCGGGTAGGGCCAGCACCACGGGGCCGGGCCGTCCGCTGGTGGCCACCGCGAAGGCGCGCGCGATGAATTCGGGAATGCGGTCGGTGCGGTCGATCTGCGCCACCCATTTGGCCATCGGGCCGAACATGCGGCGGTAGTCGATTTCCTGGAAGGCTTCGCGCTCCATGAAGTCGTTGCCGACCTGGCCCACGAACAGAATCATGGGCGTGGAATCCTGGAAGGCGGTGTGCACGCCGATGCTGGCGTTGGTCGCGCCCGGGCCGCGCGTGACGAAACAGATGCCCGGTTCGCCGGTGAGCTTGCCGTAGGCTTCGGCCATGTAGGCCGCGCCGCTTTCCTGGCGGCACACGATGGGCTCGATGACGCCGGCGTGCTCGTTGAGCGCGTCGATGCAGGGCAGGTAGCTTTCGCCGGGGATCATGAACACGCGCCGGGCGCCGTGGATGCGCAGTTGCTGCATCAGGATCTGCCCGCCGTTGCGTTCGGGATGTGCGGCTGACGTCATGCGGAGTCTCCATGGGATTGAGCGGCGGCCCCTTGCTGCTGCGCGGCCGTCCAGGCTTCGAATTGTGCGTGGCGCGCCAGCAGGCGGCGCGCGGTGTTGTAGTCGGGCGCGTCGACGCGGGGGCCGGCCGGCCTGCCCGGCGCGCTGGGCCTCGAAGGCCGCCACGCAGGCGCGGGCCGCCTCGACCTCGGCGGCGTCCGGCGTAAAGGCGCGGTGGATCAGCGGCACCTGCCCGGCCACCGTGGCGCACTTCGACTTGAAGCCCACGCGGCGCGCCCAGCGCAGCTCGGCCTCGAGGGCGCCGGGGTCGCGGTAGTTGAAGGGGCAGTCGATGGGCACGCGGCCCGCGGCGATGCAGTCCACCAGGAAACGGGCGCGCGCGGCATGCAGCTCGATGCCGTCCCTGCCGCGCTCGGCGCCCAGGCTGGCGCTCAGGTCTTCGGCGGCCAGCAGGCAGGCCGAGACGGCGCGGGCCTGGCGCTGAGTATGTCATAGGCGCGGTACAGGCCCAGCGCCGATTCCAGCATGGGCACGATCTCGTGCTGCCCGGCGGCAGCCCGGACTCGGCCTCCAGCG
>NZ_LHSJ01000307.1:0-4670 GCF_001270295.1 Achromobacter sp. DMS1
CCTGGTGGGATGGCCGGCCCTTCGACGCGGTGCTGGCCGACGTGCCCTGCACGGCCTCCGGCATTGTGCGCCGCCATCCGGACATCCGCTGGCTGCGGCGCGAGGACGACCTGCGCCGCACCGCCGCCCTGCAGGCCCGCATCGCCGACGCCCTGTGGCGCACCGTGGCGCCGGGCGGGCGGCTCCTGTATGCCACCTGCTCGGTGTTCCCGGCCGAAGGCGAGCGCCAGGCCGAGGCTTTTCTCGAGCGCCACCCCGACGCCCGCAGGCTGGACGCGCCCGGCCAGCTGCTGCCTGTTGCCATCGGCGCAACACCGGCCGCCCAGCGCGACGGTTTTTTCTATGCCTTGTTTGCCAAGCTGTCATGAATCGCCAAGAATAAGGGCGTGACGTTGGTCTGGTGTCGTATGTCCATTATTTCGCGCTCATTTCTAGGCTTGTTGCTGGCATCTGCCCTGTTTTGGTTCCTGCCGGGCGGCGTCGCCCATGCGGACGAGCCCAAAGTGCTGAAAGTGGAGCCGGTCATCCGCAACGGCATGCTGGAAATCGACGCCGATATCCGTTTCGACCTCAATGACCAGCTCCGCGAGGCGGCGCAGCGCGGGCTGTCGCTGTATTTCACGGCCGACCTCACCATCACCCGGGAGCGCTGGTGGTGGTTCGACAAGTCCATCGTCGAAACCAGCCGCACCTGGCGCGTGGGCTATAACGCCCTGACCCGCCAGTGGCGCGCCGGCGTGGGCGAACTGACGTTTCCCGTGGCCTCGCTCGACGACGCCATGAGCGTCATCCGGCACGTGCGCAACTGGGCCGTGGCCGATGCCGGCGAGTTCGACGAAGACGTGGAGTACGGCGGGCAGCTGCGCCTGCGGCTGGACACCTCGCTGCTGCCGCGGCCCTTCCAGGTCAATGCGCTCAACAGCAGCGCCTGGACCCAATCCACTCCCTGGAGCGATTTCACCTTCACCGTGAAACAGGAGAAAGACCCGTCATGAGGCTGCTGCTGCGGCTTGCCCTGTTGATAGGCGCGGTCAGCGGCCTGGCTCTGCTGGGGCTGCTGGCCTGGTCGACCGGAAACGCGTCCCGGTTCGCGCGCTATTACGACGTGCTGCTGGTGCTCAACGGCATTTTCGCGCTGGCGCTGTTCATTTGGGTGGTGGCGCTGACGGTGCGGCTGTCGCGCCAGATCCGGCGCCGCCAGTTCGGCGCGCGCCTGACCGCGCGCTTCTCGCTGGCGTTCGCCCTGATCGGCGTGGTGCCGGGCGCGCTGATCTACACGGTGTCGGTCCAGTTCATGTCGCGCTCGATCGAATCGTGGTTCAACGTGCGGGTCGATTCCGCGCTGGAGGCCGGCCTCAACCTGGGGCGCGCGGCGCTCGATTCGCTGCTGGCCGACCTGGACGCGCGCGCCCGCTCCATGGCCACCGAGCTCAGCCGCAACAGCGACACGGGCATTTCGCTGGCGCTCACCCGCCTGCGCGAAAGCAACGGCGTGCAGGAAGCCATGGTGTTCACCGGCAGCGGCCGCATGGTGGCGTTTTCCACCAGCCAGTACGGCCAGCTCATGCCGGCCATGCCGCCGCCGGCCGTGATGAACCAGTTGCGGCTGGCGCGCGGCTATTCGGCGGCGGAAGCCGACGACCCCGTGGCCCCGGGCGACGAAGGCGGGCTGCACCTGCGCGTGGTCATTCCGCTGTCCGGCCCCGACCGCTACGACGGGCTGCTGGGCGCGTCCGAGCCGCGCTGGCTGCAACTGGTGCAGCCGGTGCCGGAGCAGATCGCCCACAACGCCAACCGCGTGCAGCAAGGGTTCCGCGACTACCAGGAACTGGCGCTTTCGCGGCTGGGCCTGCGCAAGCTGTACGGCATCACGCTGACGCTGGCCCTGCTGCTGGCGGCCTTCGGCGCCATTGCCGTGGCGCTTTCGCTGTCCAAGCGGCTGGTGCGCCCGCTGCTGAGCCTGGCGGCCGGCACGCAGGCCGTGGGCGTGGGCGACTACCGGCCGCTGCCCGAGCCGCCGGAGCGCGACGAGGTGGGCCAGCTTACCCGTTCGTTCAACGCCATGACGCGCCAGTTGGACGAGGCGCGCCGCATGGTGGAGAGCAACCGCCAGCAGTTGGAACGCTCCAATGTCTACCTGGAGAGCGTGCTCTCCAACCTGTCGTCGGGCGTGCTGGTGTTCGACGAGTCTTTTCGCGTCACCACGGTCAACCAGGGGGCCCAGACCATTCTGCAGGCCGACCTGCGCTCGGTGATCGGACGTCCGCTCGAAACGGCCGACGGCATGCTGGAATTCGCCAACGTGGTGCGCCAGGCGTTTTCCGCGCACGCGGCCGTGGGCTCGGAGCGCCAGCACTGGCAGCAGCAGTTCGAGATATCGCTGGCGCAGCCGGGCGGCGACGAGTCGCCACAGACGCTCACGCTGCTCGCGCGCGGCACGCACCTGCGGGTGGACGGCCGCGGCAACGGCTACCTGGTGGTGTTCGACGACATCACCGAGGTCATTTCGGCCAACCGCACGGTGGCCTGGGGCGAAGTGGCGCGCCGCCTGGCGCACGAAATCAAGAACCCGCTCACGCCCATCCAGCTTTCCGCCGAGCGGCTGGCCATGAAGCTCGCCGGCAAGCTGCCCGAGGCGGAGGCGCAGATCGTCGAGCGCTCCACCAATACCATCATCAACCAGGTCGCCTCGCTGAAGCAGATGGTGGACGATTTCCGGGAGTACGCCCGCACGCCGCCGGCCGTCATGCAGCGCCTGGATTTCAACGCGCTGGTGGCCGACGTGCTGTCGCTCTACGGCTGGGATCCGGCCGAGGGCGGCATGACGCGCCACGGCGCCAAGGCGTTCATGCTGGACGTGGCGCTGGCGCCCGACCTCCCGGCCATCGAGGGCGATCCCACCCAGCTGCGCCAGGTCATCCACAATCTGCTGGCCAATGCGCGCGACGCGGTGGCCGAGCAGGGCGGGCAGGGGCAGGTGAGCATCAAGACCCAGCTCACGCACAGCGAACAGCCCGACGGCTCCGACCAGCAGGCCGTGCGCCTCACCGTGGCCGACACCGGCCCGGGCTTCTCCCAGCAGGTCATGCAGCGCGCCTTCGAGCCATACGTCACCACCAAGGCGCATGGCACTGGGTTAGGATTGGCCATCGTGCGCAAGATCGTGGAAGAACACGGCGGGCGCATCGATCTTGCGAATCGCAAGGAAGGGGGGGCGCGGATATCCATTCTGTTGACCCGGCTGGCACCCGGGGCCGATACTATGGACGCGACCGCGCAACAAAAGCATAATGCGGCTACGCAATAGGTGGATGCTTTATGGCCAGAATCCTGGTGGTTGACGACGAAGTCGGTATTCGCGAACTTTTGTCGGAAATCCTTTACGACGAGGGGCATACGGTCGAATTGGCCGAAAATGCGGCGCAGGCGCGCGCCGCGCGGTTGCGCATGCGTCCCGACCTCGTGCTGCTGGACATCTGGATGCCCGACACCGACGGCGTCAGCCTGCTCAAGGAATGGGGCTCGCAGGGCCTCCTGGACATGCCCGTCATCATGATGAGCGGCCACGCCACCATCGATACCGCCGTCGAGGCCACGCGCATCGGCGCCATGGATTTCCTCGAAAAGCCCATCACGCTGCAGCGCCTGCTCAAGACCGTGGCGGCCGGGCTGGCGCGCGGGCGCGCCCCGCATCCCGCTCCCGCCGCCGCGCACCAGGCGGCGCCCAGCGCCCCGGTCGCGCTCGAAGACGAGCTCGATCCGCCCACGCTGGCTCCCGCGCCGTCCGGCGAAGTGCCGGTCACCGCCAACGGCCAGCTCGGCAGCATCTCGCTCGACCAGCCCCTGCGCGAAGCGCGCGACGAGTTCGAGCGCATCTATTTCGAATACCACCTGGTCCGCGAAAGCCACAGCATGACCCGCGTCTCCGAGCGCACGGGCCTGGAGCGCACCCACCTCTACCGCAAGCTCAAGCAACTGGGCATCGAATCCGCGCGCAAGCGGGGCACATGAAGATCCTCATCATGGGCGCTGGGCGCGTGGGCACCAGCGTGGCGGAAAACCTGGTTTCCGAAGAGAACGACATCACGGTCGTCGATACGGATGCCGGGCAGTTGCAGTATCTCCAGGAACACTTCGATCTGCGCGTCATCCACGGCGACGGCACGCAGGTTTCGATCATGGAGGCGGCCGGCGCCGCCGACACCGATCTCCTCATCGCCTGCGCGGCTTCCGACGCCGCCAACATGGTGGCGTGCAAGATGGCGCGCCAGCTGTTCAACGTGCCGCGCCGCATCGCGCGCATCCGGTCGCCGGAGTTTCCCGAGCACCCCGAACTGATGGGCGAGGACGGCTTCTGTATCGACGCGCTCATCAGCCCCGAGCGCAGCGTCACCACCTATCTGCACAGCCTCATCGAGTTTCCCGAGGCCCTGCAGGTGGTCGAGTTCGCCGAAGGGCGGGTCAGCGTGGTCACCGTGAGGGTCAGCCACGGCAGTCCCATGGCGCATCATCCCATCGACGAGCTGCGCGACGTCTGGCCCGACGTGCAGGCGCGCGTGGTGGACGTGCTGCGCGGCGGGCGGCCCCTGCGCGGCGGCAGCGGCACCGTGATCGCCCCCCGGCGACGAGGTCGTGCTGGTGGTGGACACGCGCCATGCGCGCCGCGCCGT
>NZ_LHSJ01000308.1:0-4668 GCF_001270295.1 Achromobacter sp. DMS1
GCTCTTGCCACAGCCCGATTCGCCCACCAGGCACAGCGTTTCGCCGGCCCGCAGCGCGAAGCTCACGCAGCTCAGCACCTCGGCGCTGCGGCCGCGGGCGCGGAACTCCAGCGACAGGTCTTCCACCTGCAGCACCGTGGCGGGCGCGCCCGCCGATGCCGGCGCATCGCCCGCAATATCCATCGCGGCCTCGCGCGCCGCCGTCATGCCCGCCCCCGCGAGTTGGGATTGAGGGCGTCGTTCAGACCGTCGCCGATCAGGCTGCGCGGAACTCCAGCGACAGGTCTTCCACCTGCAGCACCGTGGCGGGCGCGCCCGCCGATGCCGGCCGCATCGCCCGCAATATCCATCGCGCCTCGCGCGCCGCCGTCATGCCCGCCCGCCCCCGCGAGTTGGGATTGAGGGCGTCGTTCAGACCGTCGCCGATCAGGCTGACCGCCAGCACCGTGAGGAAGATGGCGGCGCCGGGCAAGGTCACGGCCCACCAGGCCGTGAGAATGTAGGGCCGGTTGCTGCCTATCATCAGGCCCCAGCTCATGATGTTGGGGTCGCCCAGGCCCAGGAAGGACAGGCCCGCCTCGAAGAGCACGGCCGTGCCCACGGCCAGCGTGGCCGACACGATGAGCGGGGCCAGCGCGTTGGGCAGGATCACGCGCCAGATGATGCGCGCGTCGCGGGCCCCGATGACTCTCTCGGCAAGCACGTATTCGCGCCGCTTGAGCCGCAGGAACTCGCCGCGCGCCAGGCGGGCGGTGCCCGTCCAGCTCACCACGCCGATGGCTACGGCGATGGTCGCCAGCGAGGGCGAGAACAGCGTCACCAGCACCATGGCGAAGAGCAGCGTGGGCAACACCTGGAAGAACTCCGTCACGCGCATCAGCGCCTCGTCGATCCAGCCGCCGTAGTAGCCGGCGAGCGCGCCCACGGTCACGCCGATCAGCACCGACAGCACGGCCGCCACCACGCCACCAGCAGCGTGGGCGCGTCCCCCGTGCACGATGCCCACGAGCACCTCGCCGGCCCAGGTAGTCGGTGCCCAGCGGCAGGTCGGCGCCCGGCGGGTCCATGGGAGCCCCGGCGATTTCGAACGGGTCGGCGGGCATGAGCACCGGCCCGACCAGCGTGACCGCGAGGATGGCCAGCAGCAGCATCACGCCGAACACGGCCGAGGGGTTGCGGAAGAATACGCGCAGGGATTCCCAGGACTGCGGAGCCGGCGCGCGGCTCGCGGCGGCGGGAACCCGGTCGAGGGGTGCGACGGGAGTCTGGCTCATGAGGTCTTGATCCTGGGGTCTATCAGGCGATAGGCCGCGTCGGTGAGCTGGTTCATCACCACCACCAGCATCGAGGCGAACAGCAGAATGCCGAGCAGCGTGGGATAGTCGCGGCGCAGCACCGAATCGAACGCCAGCCGGCCCAGGCCGGGCCAGTTGAACACCGTCTCCACCAGAATGGCCCCGGCCAGCACATTGCCGAACTGCAGGCCCAGCATGGTGACCACCGGCAGCACGCCGTTGCGCAGGGCGTGCTTGTAGAGCACCGTGTTTTCCGCCAGACCCTTGGCGCGGGCCGTGCGGATGTAATCCGCCGACAACGCCTCCATGACGCTGGCGCGCGCGAGCCGGCTGTACTGCGCCAGGTACACGAAACCCAGCGTGAAGGCGGGCAGCGCCAGATGATGCAGCACGTCGGCCGCGCCCGCCCAGCCTTCGTCCGGCCCGCCGGCGCTGCGCATGTCGGATACCGGAAACACCGGCAGCACCGAGGCGAACAGGATGATGAGAATGATGCCGGTCCAGAACACCGGCGCCGAGTACCCCACGATGGACAACAGCGTGATGCCCTGCGAAAGCGGCCCGTTGGGCTTCCTGGCGGCCAGCGTGCCCAGCAGCGTGCCCGAGATGAAGGCGCCCAGCACGGCCGTCACCACCAGCAGCAGCGTGGCGGGCACGCGGTCCCAGATCAGCTGCGACACCGGCAGGTTGAAATAATAGGAATAGCCAAGGTCGCCATGCAGCACCTGCATCAGGTAGAGCCCGAGCTGCGTCAGGAACGGCTTGTCCAGCCCGTACTGGGCGCGCAACTGCGCCCGCAGCTCCTCGCTGATGCCGCCCATGGATCCGGCGATGGTTTCGACCGGATCGCCCGGCGAGATGTGGATCAGCAGGAAATTCAGCGTGACCACCGCCAGCAGCAGCAACAATGCATACGCCAGACGTCGCCCCAGGTATCGCAGCATGGCGCCCTCCCGCTACTGGATGTAGGTTTCGTCCAGGGGCGAGAGCAGGCCCCAGATGCCGTCGGGCAGCCCGTGCACCTTCCTGGAGTAAAGGGTGTGGTATGGGATCACCGTCAGGAAATCGATCGGCAGGTCTTCCGTGACGATCTTCTGGAATTCCGCGTACAGCGCCTTGCGCCTGGCTTCGTCGGTTTCCACGCCGGCCTGCTCCAGCAGCGCGTCCACCCTGGGGTTGGCGTAAGACTGCGTATTGGTCCAGATGATGTCGCGGATGTTGGTGGACAGGTAGGTGCGGTGCACGCCGATGACCGGATCGCCCCAGTTGAAGACGATGTCGGTGGTCATGTCGAAATCCTTGCCGGCGATGCGCTTGGCCCAGGTCGGAAAATCGGGCGAAGCGCGCACCTGCACCGCCACGCCGATCTTCTTGAGCTGGCTGCGCAGATACTCGGCCACGTTCTTGCCCTGCACGTCGCTGCCCGGCATGTAGTCCACGGTGAGCGACATGCGCTGGCCGTTGCCGTCTTTCTTGAACCCCGCCTCGTCCAGCAGCTGCTCCGCGCGCTTGAGATCGAGCGGATACTTCTTGACGTCCTGCGCGGCGAAGGGGCTGGTGCCGATGATGGGGCCATCGGCCGGCGTGGCGAAGCCGCCGTTGAGCGCCTTGGTAATGAAGCGCTTGTCCACCGCGTAGGCGATGGCCTGGCGCACGCGCACGTCGTCCAGCGGTTTGCGCGCGGTATTGAAGGCCAGCCAGCTCAGCGCGCCGATGCCCTCGTAGCCGCGGCTGGTCATGGCCAGCGCGGCGTTGTCCTTGGCCCGCCGCAGAATGGAGGGCTCGGTCATGTAGGGCAACACCTGGATGTCGCCGCGTTCCAGGCCGATGAGCAGGTTGGTGGCGTCGGGGTTGATCTTCACCACCACGCGGTCCAGATAGGGCCTGCCCTTGAGGAAGAACTTGTCGAAGCGCTCCAGCACCACTTCCTGGCCCGGCTTGAACTCCTTGAGCACATACGGCCCGGAGCCCACCACGTTCGCCGAATTGCGCGGATGCGACTTCAGGTCCTGCCCATCGCCATAAATGTGCTTGGGCAGCACCGGCATCAGCGCCGGCGACATGGCCAGCAGGATCGCGGGGTGAGGCTTGGACATGTGCAGCACGGCCGTATGCGGGTCGGGCGTGTCCACCTTCTCCACCGGCGCCAGCATGCTCTGGAACGGATGATTCTGCTTGACCGCCATGACCGAGAACGCCACGTCTTCGGCGGTGACGGGCTTGCCGTCGTGGAACACCGCGTCCTTGCGCAGATGCAGGGTCAGCGTGCGCGCATCGGGCGACAGCTCCCAGGACTCGGCCAGGTAAGGCTGCGGCTTCCAGTCGGCGTCGAAACGCAGCGGACTGGCGAACAACTGCGTGCTGGGCATGGCGGTGGCGATGCCCGATTGCACGGCCCCGTTGAGATGCCGCGGCACCTGCGTGGAGCCGATCACCAGCGTACCCGCCGGGCTTGGGCGCGTCGGCCGCCAGCGCGCCCTGCGCGCCCGCCGCCATCGCCGCCGCGGCGGCCATCGAAGCCAGGAACCGCCATGCGCCTGCGCATATTCATCCCCTTGAGTTATTGCGCCCGGGCCTTGCGTGGCCGGGCTGTGGCATAAGCGTAGCCATCCGGGCGGGCCGGGCTTAGTACCAGACGGCCACACTTGTTGGTGCCAGCCGCCCGCGCGGCCGCGCTACCCTTCCCAGCGCGCGGGCAGTACAGCACGGCCAGCGCGCAGCTGTCCACCCGCGCCTGCACCGTGTCCGAACGGCTGGTGAGCAGCACCGGCACGCGCGTGCCCAGCACCAGTCCCGCCGCGCCGCGCGCAGCCATCCAGGTCAGTTCCTTGTAGAGCATGTTGCCGGCCTCGATGTCGGGCACGAGCAGGATGTCGGCGTCGCCCGCCACGCAGGAGCGGATGCCCTTCTGCTCGGCGGCCTGGCGCGATATGGCGTTGTCGAAGGCCAGCGGCCCGTCGATGTCGCCGCCGCGTATCTGTCCGCGGTCGGCCATTTTCGAGAGCGCCGCCGCGTCCAGCGTGGCCGGCATGGACGGGTTGACGGATTCGGTGGCGCACAGCACCGCGGCCTTGGGACGCTCCACGCCGAGCGCGCGCGCCAGGTCGATGGCGTTCTGGGCGATGTCGGCCTTTTCCTGCAGGCTGGGTGCGATGTTCACCGCCGCATCGGTCAGCAGGAAAAGCTTGGGATAGGCGTGCGCGGACATCACGAAGGCGTGGCTCACCCGCCTGCCCGTGCGCAGGCCCGCGTCGCGCGCCACCACCGCGCCCCATGTAGCGGTCGGTATGCAGGCTGCCCTTCATGAGCATGGCGACCTCGCCGTCGCGCGCCAGCGCCGCGGCCGCTGCGCCGCCTGCGTCTCGTCGTCCGG
>NZ_LHSJ01000309.1:0-4614 GCF_001270295.1 Achromobacter sp. DMS1
TTTTACTCCGACGATTCCGACGAAAGTGGGTCAGTTTTCAACCGGCGTTGACAGGAAATGGTGGCGCAATGCTTGCAGGGCGACGTGTCGCTCGCGGCGTTAGCCGTAGAGCACGGTATGAACCCCAACGTTTTGCATCGGTGGGTCAAAGAGCATGAACGCTACGGCCACCACTGCTTGGCTGAGGAGGAGGGGCGCCAGCGGCGCGCACCGGCTTTGGTGGGTCCCTCTCGCCAACCCACTGCGCCATTCGTCCCTCTATCAGTGAGCGCGAGCCAGCCTGGTGCGAGTCACGACGTCATTCGCCTGGAAGTGAAGCGCGACACTGCGACAGTGCGCGTATCCTGGCCGATTAGCGCCGCAGCCCAATGTGCCGCGCTGTTGCGTGAGTGGTTGCGGTGATTCGCATTGACCAAGTCTGGCTCGCTGTAGAGCCCGTGGACATGCGCAGCGGTATGGATCGGTTGCTCGCCCGCGTGATCGAGGTCTTCGGCGCCTCGCAGCCGCACCATGCCTACGTGTTTGCCAACCGCCGCGGCACCCGGCTGAAGGTGCTGGTGTGCGATGGCTTCGGCATCTGGCTGGCTGTACGACGGTTGCACCAGGGGAGTGTGCACTGGCCCCGGCCCGGTGACACACAAATGGCGCTCACCGCTGAACAAGCTCGTGCGCTCGTCATCGGTCTGCCGTGGCAACGCCTGGGTGAGTACGAATCGATCAGCCTCTTATGACCCCGGATTTGCAATCCGGGGCAGTGCGAATGGTGCGCTGCACAGGGGTCTGGCATTATGGCGGCTATGCCTCTGAAGACAGCACCCAACCTCGACCATCTTGATGCCGACGCCCTGCGGGCGCTGGCGGCGGAATTGATGGGCAAGCTCGAGCGGCAGGCGCAGGATATCCACTTTAAGGACACGCACATCCGCAAGCTCACGCATGAGATTGCGGTGCTGCGCCGTTATCGCTTCGGCAAAAAGAGCGAACAGCTTGGCGGCGAACAGGGGTTGCTGCTGGAAGACGCGGTCGATGCCGACATCGCCGCCATCGAGCAGGAACTGATCAACTTGGGTGGTCCTCAGCCGGAACAGAAGGCGGTCTCGCAGCCCAAGCGCCAGGCGCTGCCGCCGGCGCTGCCCCGTATCCAGGTGCACCACGAGCCGCACTCCACCACTTGCGCCTGTGGCTGCCAGATGCAGCGCATTGGTGAGGACATCACCGAGAAGCTTGACTACACGCCGGGTGTGTTCAGCGTTGAGCAGCACATTCGTGGCAAATGGGCCTGCCGCCAGTGCGAGACGCTGACCCAGGCGCCGATGCCCGCTCAGGTCATCGACAAGGGCATCGCAACTTCCGGCCTGCTGGCCCATGTGCTGGTGGCGAAATACGCGGATCATCTCCCGCTATACCGCCAGGAGCAGATCTACGCGCGAGCCGGCGTGAAGATTCCACGCTCCACCCTGGCAGAATGGGTGGGCGTCTGCGGGGTGCGCTTGCAGCCGCTGGTCGATGCCTTGCGTGAGGCGATCCTGAAGGAGCCGGTGGTGCATGTGGATGAAACGCCGGTTCAGGTGCTACAACCCGGTAACAAGAAAACCCACCGTGCCTACCTCTGGGCCTATGCGCCCGGCGCGTTCCAGAATCTGAAGGCAGTCGTCTATGACTTTACCGAAGGCCGTTCGGGTGCGTATGCCCGCGCCTTCCTCGGCGACTGGCGTGGGGAACTCGTCTGCGATGATTACGGCGGCTACAAAGCCTGCTTCGAGCAGGGCATGGCCGAGGTCGGCTGCATGGCGCACGCCCGGCGTAAATTTTTTGAACTGCATCAGTCGGGCAAGAGCCAGATCGCTGAGCAGGCACTGAAATCCATCGGCCAGCTCTACGAGATCGAAGCGCAGGGAGCTAACTTGGCTCCTGAAGAACGGCAACGGCTGCGAGATCAGCAGGCCCGGCCCATTGCCGAGGCCTTGTATGCCTGGATGACGGCACACCGCAGTAAGGTGCCCGACGGCACCGGCATTGCGCGAGCGCTCGATTACAGTCTCAAGCGCTGGGCGGCGTTGACGCGCTACTTGGATGATGGCCGCTTACCCATCGACAACAACTGGATCGAGAACCAGATCCGGCCCATTGCCCTGGGCCGCAAGAACTGGCTGTTCGCTGGCTCCCAGCGAGCGGGCCGGCGTGCCGCTGCCGTCATGAGCCTGATCCAGTCGGCGAAGATGAACGGTCACGATCCGTATGCCTATCTGACGGACATCCTCACACGCCTGCCCACGCACCCGAATAACCGGATCGACGAACTGTTGCCGCAAAACTGGGTACCTGCTGCCGCTTCAAGACGATAAGGAAAGTCATGGCCTTCACTGAGCTCGAACTTGCAAGGGTGCATCGCACCATGACAGCATATATCGCACAGCGCCGTCCACGCCCTGAAATCCGAGCGCAGCTTGATATTGGCTATTCTGTTGAAAGCCAGTCTGTCATTATCCATGAAGATCGGCAGCTGTATGACGGCTCTCGTTTGTTAGAGCCCGTCGCGAAGGCGACGTGGGTTCGGACACAAAAGGTATGGAAAATCTTCTGGATGCGGGCCGACCTTCGGTGGCATAGCTACGAGCCCCTGGCCAGGGTACGCACCTTAAACCAAGTTCTGGAGGGGATAGATGCTGATCCCTATGGGTGCTTCTGGGGCTAATCTGTTAGCCGACTACATTGCCCTCCAGGTCAATATGTGATCCCTGATCGCGTATCGGCCGTCCGTCAATGTGCGTTCCCCGTGCGCTTACGGTATTCTTACCCCCTCTCCCCTACTGATTTATGCACCCGAATGGGTGCGCACCTCCGGGTGGGTCAGTATTACACCGGCGCTAACAGCTAATACCCTGAACAGACTTTGCCGGAGGCAGGATCAGTGCGTTTTCCTCGGCCGGTTCATCATTCAAAACAGTTTCCGGGGGTTGAAGCGAAATCAGCCAGTCGGCCAAATCCGCTGACTCATGGTTACCGTTCTGGCTAAGGCTGAACAGCAGATCTTCCTGGCGGGGTTGACCGAAAACCATCCGATAGAGGGCCAACCCTTGCTTCAGCCGTTTGAGTTTGCCAACCTCCTTGCTGTACGGGAGCAGAGGAATGCGGCGCTCCACCCGGGCGGAACCATCCTCGAAGATCCAATACGGGATGAGATCGGAAAGCCCATTGGATTTGCCTTGGGCCGCGATCTGAAAAAGGGTCTGCCACGGATCGCCTCCCTCATGCGCCACGGAGAGAGCAGTCAGACCATACCGTTCCGCAACATTCTTTCTGACCGCATGGCCTTTATACCGATGAACCCGGCCTTCGCGCTGTTCAAGATCAACGGGATTGGAAGGCAGATTCCAATGGACCACGGCATGGCACCAAGTGTGGAAGTCCAACCCTTCCTGACCTATCGAGGTCGACGCCAGAACGAAGGGACGAAACGGTGAGTTGAAGGCGTCCCGTACCGAGTCTGCGCGAACGAGAGCCTGGTTGTTGTCGTCTCGAATATCCCCGAACCGGAGCGCGAAACGACAGCGGGTGTTGAAATCATCGAGAGCAAAGCCGTCGCCCGACATCTTTATTTCGTCGATTCGAATCTGCGCGGTTCGCAGTGACAACACCGATTGGATGCACTCGGCTATGCCAGCCACCTGTCCTTCCGGTGAGTGCTCTTGGAGACCCAAAGACTCTCGAAGGACATGCACATATTCGTCGAGCACCGATTGGAGATTGCCGTCGATACCGTACTGAAGCGTTAACCGCCAATAAGTGTCCTCGCCGGAGCCTCGCAGCATGGCAATCGTCTCCGGCATATTGAAAAGAGATCGGAAGCCGGATGCGATTCTGGCTGCGGCCGACAGAAGGTTCGGATCGCCCGCATCGATCCCGACACCGATACGGCGAAGTGCTCGCAAGGCACACACTCCTGGACCGGCAAGAGCCAGATCGCAAAGCACATCGACCAGATCATCTGGCTGAGGACCAAGAGGAATGTTGCCCTCCGCCATGCTGACCAGCAGGTCGATGTGATCTTTGAAACGGGTGCCTGATTCATGGTCCGGCGTAGCGGATCTCCATCCCGAATGGCTCTTACACCAGTCCAACAACCCATTATGGGAATCGAGAAGAATGGGAGCCGCCCAATACCATCGCTCATCAGCCCGCGTCCCTTCCCCGGCATCAGGCAGGGTCTCGACCAAACTGCGGCAAATAGCCTTGACCTCGTCCCTCAGCTCCTGGACGTCCAGTGGTCCGCTTCCACGGCCCAGAGCAATCTCAAGCGGGTCAATCTTGGTGGTAAGGGTTGGGGACGGCAGCAACCAGGTGTCAACGCCGGTTGAAAACTGACCCACTTTCGTCGGAATCGTCGGAGTAAAACTGACCCACCCCGGCGTCCAAAAAACCTAGCTCCTGATCTTGATATTCCCTGCTTTGCGCTTGTCCTTGAGTCGGTAGCTTTCCCCGGCAATCTGCACGATATGGGCGTGATGCAGCAGGCGGTCGAGCAAGGCGGCGGTCAGCGTTGTCCTCAGCAAAGCATGAGGACCACTGACTGAAGGGCAGATTGCTGGTGACGATGATGCTGGGTGCGGCTCG
>NZ_LHSJ01000031.1:0-23809 GCF_001270295.1 Achromobacter sp. DMS1
CCCTGGTGCGCGTGCTGCCAGGGTATGCACTGGCGCCGCTGGCGCTGAGCCTGCTCGTCCGGTCGGACCGGCTCGTGCCCGTCCGCGTGAATGCCGTGGCGGAGATCGTCAGGGCCTGCGTGCCGCCGCAACTGGCGCAGCAGGATCCCGAGGCGCCGGCGGCCGCGCTGTCCGCTCCGTCCGCGCCGCGGCGCAACGGACGACGACTGCCCGGCGCGCCGCCCGCATAGCCGGCCCCGCGGAGCCTCGGGTTTCCCGTATGCCCGGGTCGCGCATAATATGGCTACTGCATCGACGACCTCATGCCTGATGACGGAGCTACATGCCTAACCTCGATATTCCCCAACCCCAGCCGGTGGTGGCGCCGGTTACCCGCAGCGCCATCTTCATGGTCGCCACCATCGCGCCGGGCAGCGAGAGCGCCGACAAGATACGCGCCCTGTGCGGCAACCTCGCGGCGCTGGTGCGCTCGGTCGGCAAGCGCGTGCCCGCCGGCAATCTCTCCTGTGTGCTCGGGTTCAGCGACAACGGCTGGGACACGCTGTTCGGCGACCCGCGGCCGGCCGGGCTGCACCCGTTCCGCGAGTTCCACGGCGGCGACCGCCACGCCATCGGCACGCCGGGCGACCTGCTCATGCACATACGCGCCGACCAGATGGACCTCTGTTTCGAGTTCGCCACCCAGGCCATGGCCCAGCTCGATGGCGCGGTGCAGGTCGTGGACGAAGTGCACGGCTTCCGCTATTTCGACCTGCGCAGCATGGTCGGCTTCGTCGACGGCACGGAGAATCCGGCTGGCCAGGAAGCCGTGGACTTCACGCTCATCCGCGACGAAGATCCCGATTTCGCCGGCGGCAGCTACGTGCTCGTGCAGAAGTACATCCACGACATGGACGGCTGGAACGCGCTCACGGTGGAACAGCAGGAGCGCATCATCGGCCGCACCAAGCTGTCGGACATCGAGCTCGACGAGGCGGTCAAGCCCACCAATTCCCACAGCTCGCTGACCACGCTCGAGGAAAACGGCCAGGAAATCAAGATCCTGCGCGACAACATGCCGTTCGGCCGGCCGGGATCGGGCGAGTTCGGCACCTACTTCATCGGCTATGCCCGTTCGCCGGCGCCCATCGAGCAGATGCTCGAGAACATGTTCGTCGGCAAGCCGCCGGGCAACTACGACCGGCTGCTCGACTTCAGCCGGGCGGCCACGGGCGGCCTGTTTTTCGTCCCTTCCGCCGAACTGCTCGAAGCGCTCGAAACGCGCGTCCCGCAGGGCGGCGGCGTCAGCCAGCCCGCCGCGGCGCCTCCCGAGGCGCCCGCGGCGCGCAATGACGGTTCCCTGAACATCGGCTCTCTCAAAGGAAAACCCCAGCATGAATAACCTGCATCGCGAACTTGCTCCCATTTCCAGCGCGGCCTGGTCGCAGATCGAAGACGAAGTCGCGCGCACCTTCCGCCGCTCCGTGGCGGGCCGCCGGGTGGTCGACGTGAAGGAGCCGGGCGGCCTCGAGCTGGCGGCCGTGGGAACCGGCCACCTGCGCGCCATCTCCCCGCCGCAGAAGGGCGTGGACGCCCGGGTTCGCGAAGTGCGGCCCATCGTGGAGCTGACCGTGCCGTTCGAGCTTAGCCGCGACGCCATCGACGACGTCGAACGCGGCGCCAACGATTCCGACTGGCAGCCCGCCAAGGACGCCGCCACCCAGCTCGCCTATGCCGAAGACCGCGCCATCTTCGACGGCTACAAGGCCGCGGGCATCGTGGGCATCCGCGAAGGCTCCTCCAACGCCAGGCTCGCCCTGCCGCAGACCGTGGCCGACTATCCCGCCGCCATCGGCAACGCGCTGGAGCAGTTGCGGCTGGCGGGCGTGGACGGCCCGTACTCCGTGCTGCTGGGCGCCGACGCCTACACCGCCCTCACCGAAGGACGCGACGGCGGCTACCCCATCATCGAGCACCTGCGCAATATCGTCAGCGGCGACATCATCTGGGCGCCCGCCATCAACGGCGGCAGCGTGCTGTCCACGCGCGGCGGCGACTTCGAACTGCACCTGGGCCAGGATCTCTCCATCGGCTACCAGAGCCACACCGACAGGGTCGTGCGCCTGTACCTGCGCGAAACGCTCACCTTCCAGATGCTGACGAGCGAAGCGTCGGTGTCGCTGGAACTGACGGCCTGAGCCTGGCGGCCTGAACGCCCGGGGCCCGCCGGCCCTGCCGGCCGCCACCAGCGGCTACCGGCCCCCCGCGACGTCCACCACCGTGCCGTGCACATAGGATGCCGCGGGCGAGGCCAGCCAGAGCACCGCTTCGGCCACTTCCTGCGGAGCGCCCGAGCGCTGCAAAGGCGTGGTGCGGGCAAGCGTCTCCATGGCTGCCTGGCCGCCGTGCACATCGTGGATGTCCGTCTGGATGAGGCCCGGCCGCACCGCGTTGACGCGTATGCCCTCGGCGCCGACCTCCTTGGCCAGGGCCAGCGTGAAGCTGTCTATGGCGCCCTTGGTGGCCGCATAGTGGCTGCCGCCGGCAAGCCCGCCCAGCCGCGAGGCCACGGAAGACAGGTTGACGATGGCGCCGCCACGCCCGCCGAAGCGGGTGGACATGCGCCGCACCGCCTGCCGGGCGCACAAGAACATGCTGTACACATTGGCCCGGAAAATCCGCTCCAGCCGTTCTTCGTCCATGTCCTCCACCCGGCAGCTGTCCAGCATGCCGGCGTTGTTCACCAGCACGTCCAGCGGCCCCAGCGTCTCGTCGACCGCGCGGAACAAGCGTTCCGCGGCGTCCTGCCGGCTCACGTCCGCCTGCACGGCGACGGCGCGGCCGCCCGCGCGGGCGATCTCGTCCACCAGGGCCTCGGCCGCCTGGCCGTTGCGCAGGTAGTTCACGCATACCGCGTAGCCCTGGCGGGCGGCGGCCTTCGCAACGGCCGCGCCGATGCCGCGGCCGCCGCCCGTGACCAGCATGGTCTTGTGCATGATGGCGTCCTTTTCGCGTGGAATCATTGGGGCTCGATGCCGGCTTTCTTGACGAGGTCGGCCCATTTGTCGATTTCGACGTCGATGAATTGCGTCAGCGCCCGGGGATCCTGGTAGCCGGGCGCGATGCCGGTTTCGATCATGCGTTTGGCCAGCGCGGGCTGGCCGAGCACGTCGCGCGCCGCCTGCGTCAGCTTGTCCACCACCGCCGGCGGCAAGCCCGAGGGGCCCACCAGGGCGAACCACGCCGTGATGTCGAAGCCCGGCACGGATTGCGCCAGGGGTGGCCAGCCGGGCGTGAGCGCGCTTTCCTTTTCGGCCGTGATCGCGATGGGTTTGAGGCGGCCGCCCTTGGCCTGGGCGATGGCATTGGCCGCGTCCACGAAGGTGAAGTCCAGGGTGCCGCCCAGCACGTCCGTGACGGCGTCCGGAATGCCCTTGTAGGGCACGGCGAGCACGTCCAGGCCGGCCTTGGACTTCAGCATGGCCAGCGACACCTGCGAGCTGGATGAGCCGAATCCCGCGGACAGCTTGCCGGGATGCCGTTTCACATACTCGATGAAGGCCCTGGCGTCGCTGGCGGGGAAATCGGAACGCACCATCAGGACCAGCAGGTTGGAGCCCAGGCCCGCCACGGGCGTGAAATCCTTGCGGGGATCGTAGGGCAGCTTCTTGAACAGGCTGACGTTGGCGGCGATAGCGGTGTTGGCGCTGATCATCAGCGTATATCCGTCGCGCGGGCTTTCGGTGAGCGCGCCCACCGCGATGATGCCTTGTGCGCCCGGGCGGTTTTCCACCACCATGGGCTGCCCCAGGATCTTCTGCATTTCGCCGCTGACGAGCCGGGCGAGCTGGTCGGTGGCGCTGCCCGCGGGAAACGGGACCAGGACGCGGATGGGCCGGTCCGGATAGGCGGCCGCGGCCGGCGCGCCGCTGCCCAGCAGGGCCGCGGCCGCCGCCACGGCCATGAGCAAGTTGCGAAGCATGGTTGTCTCCTCGTGTCGTTATGGGTGCTGCGGGGTACTGCGGTCGTGCGATGCGCTTGTGCGCAATGGTCTTCGGGGCGCGCCGCCCGCCCTAGCCGCGCAGGGGCATGGCGAGCAGGTGGAACGACAGCGACTTGCCGTGCAGGTCCAGGTCCAGAGAATCGTTCACACCGCCGTCCAGCACGTTCTCGAGCACGAAATTCAGGGCGCCGATGCGCGGCAGCAGATAGCGCCGCACCGCCGTGGGCCGGCGATAGGCGAAGTGCGCGGCCACGCGCTCGGGCGTGGCGCATTCCACCAGCAGCGGATAGTCCTCGGCCCGGTACGCGATCAGGCTGATGTTGGAGTGATTGCCTTTGTCGCCCGTGCGCGCGTGGGCCAGGTCATAGAGCGTGAGGGGTGCGGCGTTCATGGGCGGGACTCCCGGCCGGCAAAGTGGAAAGAGGCGGGAGCGAGCTCCCGAGGGACGAAGAAGTTGCGCATTGCCAGGCGCTGGCGCTTGCTGGTCTTGACGCCGCCGCCGCCGGCCGGGCCGCCGGTCCACAGGGCGGTGACCTCGCGGTGCAGCCGGTCGATGAGCGCCGGGTCGTCATGCCTGGCCGCGGCGCGCAGACGCACGTCGGTCGCGCCGCCCGCGGGAATGCCGGCGAGCATGCGGCCGGCGTCGTCGCCCAGGATGCTGCACAGGCCGATGAGATCGAAACGCAGGTCGAGCAGGCCGCCCAGGCGCTTGCGGATGACTTCCATGGCCAGCCGGGCGCGGGCTTCGGCGTTGGGGCCGGCGTAGGAAATCTCGGCGTCGCCCGCCCATCCGCCTTCGAAGAAGGCCGCGGCCTTGAGCGTAAGCGGCCGCGGATGGCCGCGCACGCCCGCCAGCCGCACGCGGCCGGGCGCCACTTCCTCGACCGTGGCCTCGCCGATGTCGGCCACCACGTCGGGCGTCAGGTAGGCGGCGGGGTCGTGCACCTCGTATAGGAGCTGCTCCTTTACCGTGCGTGCGTTGACGATGCCGCCGGTGTCGTCGGCCTTGCTCACCACGCAGGAACCGTCGGCCTGGATTTCGGCAATGGGAAAGCCCACGTCGTCCAGGCCGGGCACGTCTTTCTTTCCGGGGTCCGCGTAGTAGCCGCCGGTGACCTGGGCCGCGCATTCCAGCAGATGGCCCGCCATGGTGCCGCCGGCCAGCGCATCCCAGTTCTCGCGCGTCCAGCCGAAATGGGCGATGGCCGGTCCCAGCGTGAGCGAGGAATCGGCCACCCGGCCCGCGACCACGATCTGGGCCCCGGCCTGGATGGCTTGCGCGATCTCGAAAGCGCCCTGGTAAACGTTCGCGCTGACGAATCGCGTTTCGTCGAAGTCCGCGCCCAGCGCGGCGCGCAGCGGACCGCCGCGCTGGAGGCGCGCCGAGAGATCGTCTCCTTCCAGCACCGCGATGCGGGGCGCCGGCAGGCCCAGCTCCCCGGCCACGCGCAGGATGGCCCGGGCCGCGCCCGGCGGATTGGCCGCGCCGAAGTTGCCCACGATGACGATGCCGTGCGCCAGGCAGTCGGCCAGAATGGGCCTGAGCAGCGGCTCGAGCAGCGCTTCATAGCCCCTGGCCGGGTCGCTGCGGCGGGCGATCTGGGCAAAGGCCAGGGTGCGCTCGGCCAGCGTTTCGAAAATCAGCGCGGCGGGCGCGCCGCGCGCAATCAAGGTCCGCACCACGGGCGCCGGCGCATCCAGGCGGTCCCCGGAAAACCCCGCGCCGCAGCCCACATTCAGAACATCCATGCTCATCCTCCTGTCAGCGCGCCTAGATTGCGTCAGGTAGTTTGCTAAGTAAAATGGATTTATTCGAACCTTTATGTTGAAAAACCACATAATTAGCGGACGAGGCGCAACATGAATATCTCGGGTCGCCTGGTCGATGCCTTTCTGGCCCTGGCCGAGTCCGGCAAGTTCTCGGTGGCGGCGGACCGGTGCAACGTCTCGCCATCGGCGTTCAGCCAGATCATCAGCCGCCTGGAAGAACAGGTGGGCGCGCGCCTGTTCGACCGCGACACGCGCAACGTGAGCCTGACGGCGGAAGGGCAGCTTTTCCTCACGGGCGCCAGGCGCATCCACGCCGAATGGCAGGCCGCGCTTTCGGCCATACGCAACCAGTCGCAGCTCAATCAGGGGCGTGTCGCCATTGCCGCGCCGCCTTCGCTCAGCTCGGACTGGCTGCCTCGCCTGTTCGCCGATTTCCGCGCCGAGCATCCCGCGATCGTGCTGCGGCTCCATGACGTCATTTCGGAGCGCAGCCTCGACATGATCGCGGCGGGCGACGTGGATTTCGGCCTGAACGCCGTGCCGGGCAACGATCTGGAATTCGAGTCGGTGCTGCTCTTCAACGAGCCTTTCCGGCTCTTGTGCCGCAAGGACGATCCGCTGGCGGCGAACGCGGCGGTTTCGCTGCGGCAGCTGCGCGGCAGAGTGGCCGTGCAGACCACCCGCTTCGGCAGCGTGTGGCACTACACCCAGCCGCTGCTGGCCGCGGCGTCGATGCGGGACAGCGGGCTGGAGGTGTCGCAGTTCGGCACGCTGGCGGGGCTGGTGGCGGCGGGATTCGGGGTCAGCATCGTGCCCATGCTTGCCCTGCCGCTGTGCGGCCGGCCCGAGCTGGCGGCGCTGCCCATCGCCGATGCGAGCGCCCACCGGCCCATTTACCGCATCCGCCGCCGCAACCGCTCCCTGTCGCCGGCGGCGCAGGCCATGTGGGAGCGGATCGCGGACGCGCCCATCCCGGAGCCGCCCCGGCGCGCCGCGCGCCGCAGGCGCTAAGACGCGCGCGGCGCCTTTTCCGGGGCCGGAGGGCTCCGGGCCGCTCAACCGGACGGCAAGCCCTTGAAGTCCAGCAGGTTCCGCTTCACCAGGCTCAGCATGTCGGCCAGTTGGTGCCGCTGCGCGATGCTCAGCCCCTGGAGAATGGCCTCGCTCATCTGGTCGCTCTTGGCGCGCATGCGGTCGATCATGGCGCCTCCCGCGTCGGTCAGGTACACCAGCTTGGCACGGCGGTCCTGGACATCGGCGTCGCGCCGCACCAGGCCCTGGGCTTCGAGGCGATCGATCAGCCCGCCCAGCGCGGCGCGCCCGATGTCCAGCATTTCGGCGAGATCGCTCTGCGACATGCCGTCGTGGCGCGACAGGTACGCCATGACCCACCACTGCGAGCGCGTGATGCCTTCGGGTTTCATGACCTCGTCGAACACCTTGCGCCGCAGGCGCGAGACATCGTGCATCAGGAAGCCCAGCCGTTGATCCCAGTTGTCGTGGGGCGGGGGCCTGGCGCCGTCGCGCGCGTTGCCGGATGGGGAGGGAGCGTGTTTCTTGTTTGTCATGAGCGGGGGAGAGGTCGGGAAGCGGGGCCGGTCGCATCAGCGATCCGCGAGCCGGATCAGGCGTTTGCCGAGATTCGTGCCTTCGTACAGATCGGCAATGGACCCCGGCGCGGCCTCGAGGCCATCGAGGATTTCCTCGCGAAAGCGCAGTTCGCCGCTGCGCACCAGGGGAGCGAGATGGGCAATGGCCTCTTCGTAGCGATGTTCATAGTCCCATATCAGAAAGCCCGCCATGCGCGCAGCCTTGTTCAGCAGGTGGCGCTCGACGCGGGGCCCCTGCGGCCAGGGGTCCCAGCTGGCGACGGACGCCGTGCCGCAGACGATGATGCGCGCGTGCCGGTTGATCTGCGGCAGGACGGCGTCGCTGATGAGGCCCGCCGTATTGTCGAAGTACACGTCGATGCCGTCCGGGCAGGACTGGCGCAGCGCGTCGGGCAAATCCGGCTGGCGGTAATCGATGGCGGCATCGTAGCCGAACTCCGACAGGCACAGCGCGCACTTGTCCGCGCCGCCGGCGATGCCCACTGTGCGGCAGCCCCGCAGGCGGGCCAGTTGCCCGGCAATGGAGCCCACGGCGCCGGCTGCCGTGGAAACCGCCACAGTCTCTCCCGGGCGAGGCTCGCCCAGCTCCTGGAGCGCGAAATAGGCTGTCACGCCGTTCAGGCCCAGCACCCCGAGCGACAGCGAAAGTGGCAGATCCGTTTCCGTCACCCGCCGGCGGATCGCCTGGCCGTCGCTGACGGCGTACTCCTGCCAGCCCAGCATGCCCATGACCAGCGCGCCTTCCGGATACTCGGGATGGCGGGAGGCGATCACCCGCCCGGCGGCAAAAGCGCGCATGACTTCGCCCAGGCCGACCGGCTCCGAGTAATTGGCCGCCGCATTGACCCAGCCGCGCATGGCCGGATCCACCGACAGGAAAAGATTCTGCACCAGGAACTGCCCGGGCTGCAGCGCCGGCACCGGCGCGGCGCGGATCTCGAAATGCTCGGCGCGGGGTATGCCCAGCGGCCGCGACTTGAGGACGATCTGGCGGTTGGAGCGTGCGGACATGCGGAGTCTCCTCGGGTTGTCACCTATTTAGTATGCATGAATACATTATGGTAGGATATTTTTAACCGACTATAGAGCATCCGCGGCTTCATGGGTGCGGGGAGACGAAAAATGGCTGGGCTGTATTACGGGCAGTTCCAACTGGGGCAACGCTTTCTTCACGACGTGCGGCGCACCGTGACGGAAGCGGACAACGTGCTGTTCAGCGCCATGACGCACAATCCCGCGGCTATCCATCTCGACGCCGAGTATGCCAAGGGCACGGAATTCGGCCGGCCCATCCTGAACAGCGCGTTCACGCTCGGGCTGATGGTGGGCATTTCGGTGTCCGACACCACGCTGGGCACCACGGTAGGCAACCTGGGATGGGACGAAGTGCGCTTCCCGCGGCCGGTGTTTCCCGGCGACACGCTGCACGTGGAAACCGAAGTGCTGGAGATGCGGGACAGCAAGTCGCGCCCGGAAAACGGCATCGTGGTGTTTGCGCATCGCGCCTACAACCAGCGCGACGAACTGGTGGCCTCCTGCCGGCGCGTGGCGCTGATGCTGCGCCGACCCGCGCGTCGCGCGGCCTGAGCAGGGGAAATCCATGGACTTCGCCCTGACCGCAGAGCAGGAAGCCATCCGCCGCGCCGTGCAGGACACGGCCGCGCGTTTCGACGACGATTACTGGCTGCGCAAAGACCGTGAAGGCGGTTTTCCCGAGGAGTTCCACCGCGCCATGGCGGCTGCGGGCTGGCTGGGCATCGCGATGCCGGCGCAGTACGGAGGATCGGGTCTGGGCATTTTCGAGGCGGCGCTGATGATGGAGGCGGTGGCGGCCTCCGGCGCCGGGCTTGCGGGCGCCTCGGCCATTCACATGAACGTCTTCGGATTGCATCCGGTGGTGGTGCACGGCAGCGACGAACAGCGCGCGCGCTGGCTGCCTCCCATCATCGGCGGCGAGCAGAAGGCGTGTTTCGGCGTCACCGAGCCGAACACCGGCCTCAATACCCTGAAGCTGCGCACCCTGGCCGTGCGGCAGGGCGACCGCTACGTGGTCCACGGCCAGAAGATCTGGATTTCCACTGCGCAGGTGGCGAACAAGATTCTGCTGCTGGCGCGCACCACGCCCCTGGACCAGGTAACCGAGCCGACGCATGGCCTGAGCCTTTTCTATACCGACCTGGACCGCAGCCGGGTGAGCGTGCGCGAAATCGAGAAGCTCGGGCGCAAGGCGGTGGACTCGAACGAGCTGTTCATCGACGGCCTGGAAGTGCCGGTCGAAGACCGGATCGGCGAAGAGGGCAAGGGCTTCTCATATATTCTCCACGGCCTGAACCCCGAGCGCGTGCTGCTGGCGGCAGAGGCCACCGGCCTGGGCCGGGCGGCCCTGCGGCGGGCGGCGGGGTATGCCGCCGATCGCATCGTGTTCGACCGTCCCATCGGCCAGAACCAGGGCATCCAGCATCCGCTGGCCGAACGGTGGGTGGAGCTGGAGGCATCCGAACTGCTCTACCGGCGCGCGGCCTGGCTCTACGACCAGGGGCTGCCGTGCGGCGCCGAAGCCAACGCGGCCAAGTTCTTCTGCGCCGAATCGGGTTTCCGCGCTTGCGAAACCGCGGTCCTCACGCACGGAGGCATGGGCTACGCGAAGGAATACCACGTGGAGAGATATTTCCGGGAGGCGATGCTGCCGCGGATCGCCCCGGTGTCCATCCAGCTGATCCTGAGCTATATCGCGGAGCGCGTGCTCGGGCTGCCCAAGTCGTACTAGCGCCCGCGTCCGGGCCCGGCGCTTCGCCATGAGCGCCGCGCTCCGCGGGCGCCGCTTCAGTCCTGTCGATCGAGGAGGCTGCGCAGATGAACCGAATAGGCCTGGACGTGGCGCGCCATGCGGCGCCGGGCCGCGTCCGCGTCCTGCTTCTCGACCGCGTCCAGGATGCGGGCGTGGGCCTGCAGCACCAGGCTGCGCACTTCGTCGGTGGCGAAGTCCTTGAGGGCGGACGCTTCGTGGATCAGGTTGGCGATCGAGCGCATGAAGGCTTCGAGCAGGGGATTGCGGCTGGCCGCGGCCAGCGCGCAATGCCAGTTCACGTTTTCCGCGAGATAGCGGGGAACGTCGGCATAGGCTTCGCGCAGCCGGGCGTCGATCTGGCGCAGCGTGGCCAGATCCTCGTCCGTGCGATGCCGCGCCGCGAGTTCGGCGATGGGGGGCTCGATGGCCTCGCGCGCCTCGATGATGGAAGCCAGCGGCAGGCGGCTGCCCCGCGCGAAGAGGGCGATCTGGCGCGATACCGTGGAGCCCGTCGGCCGGGTGGCGCGCGAGCCGCCGTAGCGGCCCGGGCGGGTGCTCACCAGGCCCTCCGCTTCCAGGATGCGCAGGGCTTCGCGCACCGAGCCCCGGCTCAGCCCGGTCTGCTCCACCAGGTCGCGCTCGCCCGGCAGCATGGCGCCGTCCGGAAAACTGCCGTCCAGGATCTTCTGGCGCAGATGGTCGGCCAGGACGTCGCAGGATTTGGGGATGCGCAGGGTATCGAGTTGCGGCAACGCCGCCGTGCGAGCGGAATCGGGTTTCATGGCGTGATCGTCTAGTTAAGGGTTTTCCATGGCGCGGCCATGATTTTAATTGTTTGACCATTGACTGGTTGAATATTAGCATGGGCAAACACAGAAACCGAGGCGGCAAGCCGAGGCGAGGAGACATCATGAAGAAATCACCGAAGGTCATCATTACCTGCGCCGTTACGGGTTCCATTCATACGCCCAGCATGTCGCCGCACCTGCCCATCACCGCCGCGCAGATCGCCGACGACGCGGTGGCCGCCGCCGAGGCGGGCGCGGCCATGCTGCACCTGCACGCGCGAGACCCCGAAACCGGCAGGCCCGACCAGAGCCCGGAACGCTTTGCGGCATTCCTGCCCGACATCAAGGCGCGCACGGACGCCATCATCAACATCACGACCGGCGGCGGCCTGGGCATGACGCTGGACGAACGCTTGGCCCCGGCCAAATGGGCGCAGCCGGAAGTCGCGTCCATGAACATGGGTTCGCTGAACTTCAATATCTCGGGCGCCGGCGAGCGCATCCGCGCGTTCCGCCATAGCTGGGAGCAGCCCTACCTGGAAATGACGCGGGATTTCATTCTCTCCAACACGTTCAGCCAGATCGAGCGCGGCATCGGCGAACTTTCCGCCATGGGCACGCGCTTCGAGTTCGAGTGCTACGACGTCGGGCATCTGTACAACCTGGCCCATTTCGCGGACCGCGGCCTGGTGAAGCCGCCGTTCTTCCTGCAGTGCATTTTCGGCATCCTGGGCGGCATCGGCGCCGACCACGACAACCTGCTGCACATGCGCACCATCGCCGATCGTCTTTTCGGCGAAGACTATTACCTCTCGGTGCTGGCGGCCGGCAAGCATCAGATGTCCTTCGTCACCATGAGCGCGCTGCTGGGCGGCAATGTGCGCGTGGGGCTGGAAGACAGCCTTTACGCCGGCAAGGGCAGGCTCGCCGTCTCGAACGCGGAGCAGGTGGCGAAGATCCGCCGCATTCTCGAAGAGCTTTCCCTGGAGATCGCCACGCCGCAGGAAGCGCGCGAAATGATACAGACCAAGGGCCGCGACAACGTCGCGTTCTGATTGCCGGCACCTGCGCAAGGAGACAGGCATGGATGCGTTGCAGGGATTGCGGGTCGTCGATTTCTCCAAGGTGCTGGCCGGGCCGTTGTGCACCCAGTACCTGGGAGACATGGGCGCGGAGATCATCAAGGTGGAATCGCCGCGCGGCGACGATACCCGGCACTGGCCGCCGTTTCGCGATGGCGACGGCACGGTGTTCCTCAGCGCCAACCGCAACAAGCGGAGCGTGGCGCTGGACCTGAAGTCGGAACCCGGACGGGAAGCGGCGCTGCGCCTGCTGGCGAGCGCCGACATCGTGGTCGAGAGCTTCGGGCCGGGCGTGGCGCGGCGGCTGGGCATCGACTACGACAGCGCGGCGGCGCTGCGTCCCGATGTCATCTATTGCAGCATTTCCGGATTCGGCAGCCAGGGGCCGCTGCGCGACGGCAAGGGCTACGACGTGATTCTGCAGGCGTTCAGCGGCATGATGGCGCTGACCGGCGAGGAAGACGGGCCGCCCGTGCGCAGCCCGATCTCGCCCATCGACCAGGCCACCGGCATGCACGCGGCCATCGGCATCCTGGCGGCGGCCGTCAAGCGCCTGCGCACCGGCAAAGGTTCGCGCATCGAAGCGTCGCTGTTCGACACCTCGATGGCGTTCATGGCCTACGTCATGCAGAGCTTCTGGGAGCGCGGCGCCGAGCCGCGGCGCTGGGGCTCCGCCCACGAGTCGCTGTGCCCCTATCAGGTGTTCCAGGCCAGCGACCGCCCCATTCTGCTGGGCGTGGCCAACGACACCCTGTGGCAGGCATTCTGCCGCGAGGTGGACGCGCCGGCCCTGGCGGAAGACGCCCGCTATGCCACCAATGCCGGGCGCGTGGCGCACCGCGAGGCAGTGCTGGCCGAAGTGGCCGCGCTGCTGGCGCGCGACACGCGCGACGCCTGGATCGAACGGTTTTCCCGCGTGGGCATTCCGTGCGCGCCCATCCTGGGCGTTTCCGAGGTGCTGGCGCATCCGCACACCCTGGCCAGCGGCATGATCCAGAAGCTGCCGCGCGGCGCGGATGCGCAGCTGCGGGTGGTGTCCCAGCCCCTGCGGTTCGACGGCGAGCGCCCCGCCGCGCAGCGGCCGCCCCCCGCGCTGGGCGAACACACGCGCGAGATCCTCGCTTCGCTGGGTTACGGCCCGCAAGACATAGACCGCATCGCCGGGCAAGCCTGAGCCCCGGCCGGCCCGGTCCGCCCGCGGACCGCGGCGTCATAGAAGGAGACAACCCGGTGTCCATCGACTTTTCCGTCGGCGACGGCGTCGCCACCATCACCATCAACCGGCCCGAAAGACGCAATGCCCTCGATGCCGAGCACTACGCGCTGCTGTCGCAGGCGTGGCAGCGCGTGCGCGACGACGACGCGATCCGCGTGGCCGTCGTCACCGGCGCGGGCGACCAGGCGTTCTGCGCCGGCGCCGACCTCAAGTCCTTCATCGGCGCGCCGCCCGGCCTGGGCGCCCTGATGCGCACCCAGCAAGACCAGTTGCTCAACCGGGGCATCGAACTCTGGAAACCCGTGGTGGCGGCCGTCAACGGCTATTGCCTGGGCGGGGGCATGACCTTGCTGCTGGCCACCGATCTGCGCGTCTGCTGCGAGTCGGCCGTTTTCGGGTTGAGCGAGGTGCAGCGGGGCGTGTTTCCGGCCAACGGCGGCACCCAGCGCATCATCCAGCAATTGCCCCACGCCATCGCCATGGAGATGCTGCTCATCGGCGACAGGTTCGATGCCGCCACGGCGGCGCGCTGGGGGCTGGTCAACCAGGTCGTGCCGGCGGACGGACTGATGGACGCCGCCATGGCGTACGCGCGCCGCCTGGCCGCCAACGCGCCGCTGGCCGTGCAGGCCGCCAAGGAGCTGGCGCTGCGCAGCCGCGACCTGGACCTCGCTGCGGGGCTGCGCATGGAGCAGGTCTTCCTGCGGCTGCTGCAGACCTCGGAAGACGTGCAGGAAGGAACGAAAGCCTTCGCGCAACGGCGCAAGCCGCATTTCCGCGGATGCTGAGCGGACCGCAACACCAACCATTGACGGGAGTTCCCATGCCTTTGAGATCTTTACTGTTCGTGCCCGGCGACAGCGAACGCAAGCAGGCCAAGGCCGCGGGCGCCGGCGCCGACGCCCTGATCCTCGACCTGGAGGATTCGGTCGAGGCTTCGCGGCTGCCGCTGGCGCGCGGCATGGTGCGCGAGTACCTGGAGGCCAACCGGGGCGCGGCGGCGCAGCTCTGGGTGCGCATCAACCCGCTGGACTCCGGGCTGGCGCTGGACGACCTGGCCGCGGTGGCGCGCGCGCGCCCGCGGGCATCCTGCTGCCCAAGGTCAACGGCGCGGCCGACATCGTCCTGCTCGACCGTTACCTCAGCGCGCTGGAAGCGCGCGACGGCCTGGCCCTGGGCGGCATCGGCATCATGCCCGTGGCCACGGAGACGCCGCAGGCCATGTTCACGCTGGGCGGCTATGCGGGATGCAGCCCGCGCCTGCGCGGACTGACCTGGGGCGCGGAAGACCTGGCGGCGGCGGTGGGCGCGGCCAGCAACCGCCTGGACAACGGCGAGTACGACTTCACCTACCGCATGGCCCGTTCGCTGTGTCTGCTGGGCGCGCATGCCGCGGGCGTGCCCGCCATCGACACCATCTGGGGCAATTTCCGCGACCCGGAAGGGCTGGCCAAGGACGCCGCCAGCGCCCGGCGCGCGGGTTTCAGCGGAAAGATCGCCATTCATCCCGACCAGGTGGCGCCGATCAACCAGGCGTTCACGCCGGACGCGGCCGACATCGAGCGGGCCCGCCGCATCGTGGCCGCGTTCGAGCAGTCGCCCGGCGTGGGAACGCTGCAGCTCGACGGGGAAATGCTGGACCGCCCGCACCTCAAGCAGGCCCAGCGCATCCTGGCGAACGTTCCCGCGCCGCAATAGGGCGCGGGCCCACCGCGCGCAGATGGCGGGGGCCTCTCTACCGAAGGAGACACACCATGCATTCACTAACAGGAAAGCTGTGCGCGGCCGTCTTCGCCACGCTCGCGTGCGCCTCGGCGCAAGCCCAGCCCGCATACCCGTCGCAGCCGGTGCACATGATCACGGCATTCGCCGCGGGCAGCGCCAGCGACATCGTGGCGCGCATGATCGCCGAAAAGCTGCAAGGCGAACTGGGCCAGCCGGTCATCGTCGAGAACAAGGCCGGCGCCTCGGGCCAGGTCGCCTCGGATTTCGTGGCCCGCGCCCAACCCGACGGCTACACCATCATGCTGGCGACCAACACCACGCATTCCTCCAATCCCTACCTGTTCAAGCAGTTGCGCTACGACCCGGTCGCCGATTTCACCCCGCTGGTGCAGGTATGCAATTTTCCGTTCGTGCTGGTGGTGGGCAGCAAGGTGCCGGCCAGGAACGTGGCCGAGCTGCTGGCCTATGGGAAGGCGCATCGCGGCGCGGTGAACTATGCATACGGCAACAGCACCGGACAGATCGCCGCGGCGTCCTTCGACAAGATAACGGGCATGGAGGCCGCCGCCATTCCCTACAAGAGCACGCCGCAAGCCATGACCGACGTGATCGGCGGGCGCACCACGTTCATGTTCGTGGATCTGGCGTCGGCGGCGGGGCACATCCAGAGCGGCGCGCTGCGGGCGCTGGCGGTGTCCACCGAGCGGCGCAGCACGCTCGCGCCCGATCTGCCGCCCGTGTCCGAAGCGCTGGGCAAGCCCGGCTTCGACCTGGCAGCCTGGGTCGGCATATTCGGACCGGCCAGGATGCCCGAGGCGGTGTCGGCGCGCCTGGCCGACACGCTCTACCGCATTGTTTCGTCCGCCGAGATCCAGCAGAAGCTCAGGCAGATGGGCGCCGATCCCACGCCGGCCCGGGCCGCGGCATTCGGCTCCTTCGTGGCGCGGCAGAAATCGGTGTGGGGCGAGAAGGTTAGGCAGGCGGGCATCGAACCTCAATAAGCGCGGGGTAGGCATCATCGCCACGTCGCCCATCGTGCTGGCGGCCGGCCCCGCGTCGCCCTTCGGCACGCTGGACGAGCTGCTGGCTTGTGCGAAGGCCCATCCCGGCCAGGTCAGCTACGGCACGCCCGGCGTGGGCACGCCGCAGCACCTGGCCGTGGAGCTGCTCGTGCACATGACCGGCGCGCGCATGACCCACGTGCCCTACAAAGGTTCGAGCCAGCCCTTGTCCGACCTGCTGGCCGGCCACATTCCGCTGGTGTCGGCCGCCATCAACCCGGCGCAGCCGTACATCGGCTCGGGCAAGCTGCGTGGGCTGGCGGTGGCGGACGCGCATCGTGTCGCGAGCCTGCCGGACCCGCCCGCCATCGCGGAGAAGGTGCCCGGCCATGAAGTCCGCATCTGGTACGGCCTGATGGCGCCGGCCGGCACGCCCGACGACGTGGTGGCCCGCCTGAACCAGGCCCTGGCCGCCGCCGCCGGCCATCCCGACATGCAGAAGCAGATGCGCGAGCTGGGCTACGAGCGCGCGCTGGACACGCCCGGCGCCATGGACCGCGAGGTCCGCGACGACGTGAAGAAATGGGGCGAGGCGATCCGGGCGGCGGGCCTGAAGCCGGAATAGCGGAACGCGGGGACGGTCCGGGCTGGAAGCTAGAAGCCGGCGCGCAGCGCGGTGTCGGCGAGCAGGTCGGCCAGGCGCGTCGCGGCCAGCGAGCGCGGGCGGTCGCGGGGGTAGACGAGCACCACGCCGAACTCGATGCGGGGCCGAAACGGCAGGAAGACCAGATCGTCCAGGCCGGCCGGCAGCGCGCTGAGGCGGTCCACGAGCGCCACGCCCGCGCCGTGCTTCACCATGAGACAGGCCGTCAGCGACGAGCTGGCCTCGATGCCCACGGCCGGCGGCGCCATGGAGCGGCGCTTGCAGGCTTCGGCGATGGCCTGCCCGAGGCGGGTGGATGCGCCCAGCGAGATGACGGGTTCCCTGCCGAGGTCGCGCGCGTCGACGTGTCGGCGCGAGGCCAGCGGATGGTCCTTGCGCACCACGCAGGCGATCTCGGATTTGGCCAGCGGCGTGGTGTCCACCGCGGGGTCTTCGACCGGCGCGTACACCACGCCCATGTCGGCTTCGCGGCGCGACACCCTGTCGATGGCCAGCGGCGTGGGCAGCGAGCGCACGTAGATGCCGAGCTGGGGGCTGAGCTTGCGCAGCGCCGCCACGGCCTCGGGCAGCAGCGCGTTGACGAGCGTGGGCGAGGTGGCGACGACGAGCTGGCCGGCCCTGCCGTCGCGCAGTTCCTGGGCGACGCGCTGGACCGCCTGCACGCGCCCGAAGATGTCGTTTACGTCGGGCAGCAGCGCCAGGGCTTCCGGCGTCGGGTGCAGGCGTCCGCCGATGCGCTCGAAGAGCTTCATGCGCAGTTGCTGCTCGGTATGTTTCAGCACCGCGCTGACGGCCGGCTGCGTGACGCAGAGGTCGCGGGCCGCGCCCGTGACCGAGCCGGCCTTGATGATGGCGTGGAAGACTTCCAACTGGCGCAGGTTCACTGCGGGCCTCCGGCATGCGGGTCCGCGCTCCGCCGGCCGCGGGTGCCTGCGGCGGGGCGCTACCGAAGCATTATGCCTGCGCGCGCGGCCGCGGCCCAGCGCCGCCGCGCGCGGACCGCGTCACAGTTCCAGCGGGTTGGTTCCCTGCCGCGCGATGGTTTCCTGGAACGATTTCGGCGTTACCGCATACACCTCGAACGAGGCGGGCACGTGCTCGGCCCATTGGTTCAGCAGCACATGCAGCTTCTCGTGCGAGTCCACCTCCAGCACGACGATGGCGCCGCGGCCGACCTTGTTCCACACGTGCCGGACCACGCCGGCCGCTTCCAGCCCGTTGAGCCAATCCCAATAGGCTTTCTGGCCGGGGCGCATGGACGAGGGGCGCTCGGGGCGCGGCGAACTGATGACCAGAAACAGCATGGGGCTCTCCTTGCGGCTGGCGTTCAGCCGAGTTGCAGTGAAATGTTCCTGGCGATGCGGGCCCACTTGTCCATGTCCTCGGCGATGTACCGGGCCGCGGAGGCCGCGGACACTTCGTCGGGCGGTTCGATCCCCATTTCCGACATGCCGCGGCGGAACGCCGGATCGGACAGCGTCTCGCGGGACGCGCCCTGAAGGCGGCCCGAGACTTCGGGCGCAATGCCCCGCGGCCCCAGGAGGAACAGGGCGGTGGCGGACACGAGATCGGGATATCCCGCCTCGCGCGTCGTGGGCACGTCGGGCAGGGCGCCGATGCGCTTGGGCCAGAACGTCGCCAGGATGCGGACCTTGCCCGCCTGCACGAACGGCAGGTGAGGCACCGCGCTGTCGAACATGACCTGGACGCGGCCGGCCAGCAGGTCCTGCAATGCGGGTCCGCTGCCCTTGTAGACGATGTGCTCGAGTTTCAGGCCGCCGGCGCGATCCTTGAAGAACTCGCCGGTCAGGTGCGAGATGCCGCCGATGCCGCCCGAACCATACGAGTACTTGCCGGGATTGGCGCGCAGCAGCGCGACGAGTTCGGCCAGCGTGTGCGCCGGCAGTCCGGGGTTGACGGCCAGCACCATGGGCTGCACGCCCATGATGCCGATGGCCGAGAAGTCCTTGCGCGGGTCGTATTCGAAGGCGGGGTTGGTGGCGGGACCGGCGGTGGTGTTGCTGGAGGTGCCCAGCATCAGCGTGTAGCCGTCCGCCGGCGCGCGCAGCGTGGCCATCGCCGCGATGGCGCCCGCCGCGCCGGCCTTGTTCTCCACCACCACGCTCTGGCCCAGGCGCTGTCCCATGGCCTGCCCGTAGCGGCGCCCGAATACGTCGGTGGAACCGCCTGGCGAGAACGGAATGAGCAGCCGGATGGCGCGCTCGGGATAGGGCGGCGCGGCCCAGGTCCGGCCCAGGGCCGCCCAGGCGGCGCCGGCTCCCAGCGCGGCCAGGATATCGCGGCGTTTCATGGCGCAAGCCCTCCATAGTTGAGCGGCAGGCCGGGGCGCGGCCAGTCCAGCTCGACCAGGCGTCCCGCGTACGACTGCGTGACGCAGGCCGTGCGCAGGCCCGGGCCGCCGAAACACAGGTTGGTGATATGGGTGTCGCCCTCGACGGGCACGAAGCTCGTGTCGCCGTCCGGCGTGATGACCGTGATGCCGCCCACGTCCAGCGTGCCCACGCAGACATTGCCGCCCGCTTCGACCGCCAGCGAGTCGAAGCGGCGGTAGCCGGGGCCCGCGGCGACCAGGCGGCCGCCGTGCGGCGGAGGGGGCCGGGGCGTGGCGCAGTTCGCCGGGCCCGGCCACTTCCCATGCCCACAACCGGGCCGTCTCGGTTTCGGCCACGTACAGGGTCTTGCCGTCGGGCGAAAGGCCGACGCCGTTGGGGCGCGAGATCGGAAAGATGACTTCGCGGATCAGCGACCCGTCGGCGCGCGCATAGCATACGCAGCCGCGGTCGGCGTCGCGGTGGCGGGTCTTGCCGGGGTCGGTGAAATAGAAGCCGCCGTGCGCGTCGAAGACCAGGTCGTTGGGGCCGCGCACCGGATTGGCGCCCACCCGGTCGTACAGCACCTCGAAGCGGCCAGTGTCCAGGTCGACCCGCTCGATACGGCCGCCGGAGTAGTCGTCGGCCTGGCCGGCCGTGACCATGCGGCCGTCCGCGCGCTGCACGAACTTGAAGCCGCCGTTGTTGCAGACATAGACCTTGCCGTCCGGCCCCAGCGCGCAGCTATTGGGGCCGCCGCCCAGCTTCGCGACGACGCGCTTGCCGCCGTCGGGGTCGATGCGCGTCAGGGTCTGGCGTCGAATCTCCACCACCAGCCAGCCGCCGTCCGGCAGGGCGACGGGGCCTTCGGGAAACCACAGGTCTTCGGCAATGATGCGCATGAACAGACTCCCAGGGGAAAAAGTGCCGGGCGCGGCGGGCAAGGGCGCGCCACGAAAAGCGCGCATCCGGCTAGCCCGGATGCAGGGCGCGCACGGCGGCGGCCTTCTGGCGCGCCGCCTGCACGAAGAATGCCCAGTCGTTGCCCGCCGTGACGTAGCGCGCGCCCAGGCCGACGACCTGCTCCAGGACCTCCGGAGCCGAGCCCAGGCCGCCCGCGCCGAGGTACTTGCCGTGGCGCCCGCAGGCTGCCGCGACCCGCCGGTAGGCGTCGAGAATGCGCGGATCGGAGAAACGGCCGGGTATGCCGTAGGTATCGCACAGGTCATTGCTGCCGATGTGCAGGATGTCCACGCCTTCCACGGCGGCGATCTCTTCGGCGTTGTCGATGGCTTCGGGCGACTCCAGCATGGCGATCACCACGGTCTGCGACTCGATCAGCAGGCGGGCTTCGGCGGCGGGGACGCTGCGGTACGACAGCTGTGGCCATTGCGCCGCCACCGAGCGTTGTCCCCGCGGCGGAAAGCGGCAGGCGGCCACGATGCAGCGCGCCTGTTCGGCGCAGGTCACGTGCGGGGCCACGATGCCCGCGGCGCCGGCATCCAGGATGCGCGCCGCGTAGTGGCTGTCGTGGCAGGGAATGCGCACCAGCGGCGTGAGGCCGCCGAGCAAAGCCGCGACGCAGATCTGCGCCGCCGCTTCCTCGCCGATGCACGCGTGTTCCAGGTCGATCATGAGGGCGTCGTAGCCGCAACCCAGCGCGGCGGATACGACATCCACGCTGCGGCACTGTTTGACGATCATCGACAGGCCGAGGCCGCCGGCGCGCAGCCGGTCCATCAGGGGATTGGGCAGGGAAGCGGGCGTGTTCATGCGTTTCCTCAGTCTATGGAGGCGCCGGAGCGCTTCACGATGTCGGCGGAACGGGTGATTTCGGCGCGGAGGAAATCGCCGAACGCCTGGGGCGTGGAGCCGATGAGCTCGTAGTCGGACAGCCGCTCGATGACTTTCGGGTCGGCCAGCGCCTGTCCGACCTGGGCGCTGAGCAGGCCGATGACGGGCGCGGGCGTGCCGGCCGGCGCGAGGATGCCGAACCAGGAGCTGAAGTCGTAATCGGGGTAGCCGCTTTCCGCGATGGTCGGCACCTCGGGCAGGCCCTTGAAACGCTCGCGCGTGGTGACGGCCAGCGCCCGCAGGCGCCCGTCGCGGATGTAGCCGCTGACCACGGGCAGCGCGGCGAACTGCATTTCGACCCGTCCGGCCAGCAGGTCGGGCATGACCGAGCCGCTGCCCCGGTAGGGCACGTGGACGATGTCGATGCCCGATTGCATCTTCAGCAGCTCGCCGGTCAGGTGGTTGACCGTTCCGCTGCCCGCCGAGGCAAAGTGCATCTGGCCTGGATGGGCCTTGGCATACGTGATGAATTCCGCGAAGCTGCGGGCCGGCACTTTCGGGTTCACCACCAGCACGTGCGGATTGCGCGCCACGAGCGAGACGGGCGCCAGGTCTTTGAGCGTGTCGAAATCGAGATGCTTGTACAGGGTCGGATTCACAGCCAGGTTGTTGGTCTGCATCAGCAGCGTGTAGCCGTCGGGCTCGGCCTTGGCCAGCAGCTCGGTGGCGATCAGCGTGTTGCCGCCCGCATGGTTCTCGACGACGACGGCCTGCGGCAGGCGGCGCGACATGCTTTCGGCCACCACCCGCGCCAGGATGTCCGTGCCGCCGCCGGGCGTGAAGGGAACGATCAGCCGGATAGGGCGGGTGGGGTATTGCGGGGCCTGGGCCGGAGGCTGGGCGCCCGCGCCGCCCGCGGCCAGCGCGAGCGTCATACAGGCCAGGGCGTTGCTGAACCGGGTGCGCATGGTTTCGTCTCCTGTGTCGTTGTTATGGAAGGCATGCGGATCAGCGGGGCTCCACCACGATATCGGATGGGGCCAGGGGTTCCCCGCGCAGCACCTTCATGATGTTGCCCAGGGCGTGGCGCGCCACGTGCTCCACGTTGTCGAAGGCCGCTCCGCCCATGTGGGGCGTAAGCACCACCTGGTCCAGCGCATACAGGGGGCAGTCGTCGGGGGGCGGTTCGGGATCGAAAGCGTCCAGCCCCGCGCCGCGCAGATGGCCGCTGCGCAGGGCGTCCAGCAAGGCGGCGGTATCGACCAGCTCGCCGCGCGCCGTGTTGATGAGAATGGCGCCCGGCTTCATTGCGGCCAGCGCGCGCGCGTCCAGCATGCGGCGCGTCTGCGGCGTGGCCGGCGCGTGCAGGCTGAGAATGTCGGATTCGGCAAGCAGCACGGCAACATCCACCCGCGTGGCGTTCAGGGCGCGCTCGGTGTCGGCATCCGCGCGCTGCGGATCGGTGTACAGGATGCGCGCTTCGAAACCCGACAGCTTCCTGGCGACCGAGCGCCCGATATGGCCGAAGCCATAGAGCCCGACCGTCTTGCCGCCGAGCTGGTGGCAGAGCTCGCGCATTTCGGCCTTGAGCCAGCGGCCCTGCCGCAGCGCCGCGTCGGCCTGCGCCAGGCGCCGGCTCACCGCAAGCATCAGCATGACGGCGTGCTCGGCCACCGGCCCCGCATTCGACCCCGCCGTGATGGCCAGGCCTATGCCCCGGCGGCGCGCCGCATCGACATCGATGCGGTCCACGCCGATGCCCCACTTCTCGATGAACCGCAGCCGGGGCGCGTTGGCAAGCAGGGCCTCGCTGACCCGGGCCCATCCCACCAGCGCGAAATCGGCCTGCGCGATCAGGGCGGCCTGCTCGGCTTCGTCATAGCTGCGGGCGAAATGCAGATCCAGTTCCGGCGGGGCGTTGCGCCGCACGGCCTCCTGCACCGCTGGCGTCCAGACGTCCAGACAGGCGAGAAAACGGCGGGCGGCCGGCTCCGCCGCGCCGTCGCATTCGCGCGGGCTCACGCGGGCACCTCTTCGTAGGCCTGCAGCGGCGCGCCTTGCAGCATGATCCGGTAAAGGTAGCGCAGCTGCGTCGGGTCGTAGTCGGCGTTGGCCTGGTGCATGACGCTGCGGTTGTCCCAGATGACCAGGTCCCCCGGTTTCCACTGATGCCGGTATTCATAGCGCGGCTGGGTGGCGTGGGCGAAAAGGCGGGCGATCAGCGCATGGGCTGCGTCGTCCGGCATGCCTGCTATGCCTTCCATGCGGCCGGTGTTCAGGTACAGGGCGGGCCGCCCGTTTTCCGGATGGCGGATCACCAGCGGCTGCAGGGCCTGCGGAATTGCGGCCCGCTGCTCGGGCGTGAGTTCGGCCATCTTGCGCGTGCTGCGGCTGCTTTCGTATACGTGCCGCGAATGCAGCCCCGCGATGGCCCGCCGGGTCGCTTCGTCCAGATCGTCATAGGCCGCGCGCACGTCGACGAATTGGGTGTCGCCGCCGCGGTCCGGCAGGTTGATGGCGTACAGCATCGTCGCCTTCGGCGGCGCGGGGTAATTGGAATGATCGGTATGGAATTCCTCGCCGCGCACGTGGAGCCTGCCGTCGCGGATGGGCAGGTCGCGCGAGGAGATCGTGCCCACTTCGGGATAGTCCGGCAGCACGAACTGCTTGAGCTGCTGCACGAGAATGTCCCCGAACAGGCGCGCCGCATCCGCGAACTGGGGCGCGGTGAGGCGCTGGTCGCGGATCACCAGCACGGCATGCTCGATCCAGGCGTCGTACAGCGCCTTGCGCAGCGCGGGGCCGGCGGGTTCGGTCAGGTCGATGCCGGTCACTTCGGCGGCCAGCACGGGGGTGAGCGGTTTCAGCGTGTAGGTCATGGCAGGGCCTGCGGGAAAAGAGGACGGGGAACCGGGAAAGCGAGTTCATTGTCCGGTCTTTGCCCGCGGCTTTCTAATCACGGTTTTGCCGCCAGCCATAAGCCATATTGATGGGTCGGGAAGGAGCCGGGCGGGCCTGCCGCCGCGGCTGCGGGAACGCGCGCGGGCGCGGTTTCAGGC